>JANNTF010000174.1:0-4296 GCA_031403455.1 Alphaproteobacteria bacterium
GTCAACCGTGCGCCCAATGTGGTCGCGGGCACGACCAGCAGCGTCGCGGTCGGCGCGAGTGTGGCGGCCTCGTCGCTGGTCACGGCGAGCGATCCCGACGGCAATCCGATCACGAGTTACGAATTCACCGATACCGGCGCAGGTGGCGGCCAGTTCAAACTTGGCGGCGTGGCGCAGGAAGCGGGCCAGGCGTTCTCGGTGACCGCGGCACAGCTCGCCAACCTCGTCTATGCCGGCGGCACCGGCGCAGGAGTCGAGACGATCAGCGTGCGCGCCAGCGACGGTGCGCTGTGGTCGAGCGCGGTCAATGTCGCGGTGACGACGACAGCCGCAGCGCCGCCGCCTCCGGGCAATGGAGCGCCGGTGATCGGCGCCGGAGTCGACACGGTCGGCGCCAACCAATGGGTCCTAGCGAGTTCCCTGTTCAGCGCCAACGACCCCGAAGGCTCCGCCATCACCACCTACCGCTTCACGGATCTCACGAGCGGCAACGGCTATCTCTGGAACAACGGAACCACCGTCGCGGCCGGCGCCAGCTTCGACGTGACACCGACGCAGCTGGCCAATGTCTGGTTCCGCAGCAGCGCGGCCGGCCCGGTCAACGACACGCTGCGCGTCGAGGCTTTCGACGGCACTGATTGGGGAAGTCGCAATCTCAGCATCGCCACTACGGCACCCAATCGCGCGCCCACGCTCGCCGCGACGAGCGCGACCAGCGTCCATGTCGGTGGCGCGATCTCCGCTGCCGGGATGTTCTCGGCCAACGATCTCGATGGCGATGCGATCACGGCCTATGAGTTTCTGGATGCCCTGGGCGGCGGGCGGTTCCGCATCGGCGGCGTCCTGCAAGCGCCCGGCACGATGATCTCCGCCACGCCGGGCCAATTCGCGACCGCGTCCTTCGAAGGTGGCAGCGCGGCCGGCAGCGAGACGATCTGGATCCGAGCGAAGGATTCATCGCTGTGGTCGAATTGGCTCGCCGTGACCGCCACCACGATCGCGGCGCCGGCCGGCGCGCCCGAATCGAGCGCCGCTTCGGCGCTGAGCTTCTGCGGCTGCCCGTCCTGCACGGGCCTTGGCACGGCATGGACCACGTCCACCGGCAGCAATGATCTCGGCAAGTGGCAGGCGCTGTTCGGATCCGCATCGCAGGGCGCACCCACCACGTCCGGCGATCAGGGTGGATCGCTGCAGACAGGCGCCGGCGCCGGCGCCCTTCTCGCCGATACGAGCGGCAGCGCCGAACGTACCGGCATCAATGGCATTCTGACGGGGATCCTGCGATAGAACGGCGTCAATTCCGCGGAGGCGCCTATGGATGACCTATTTGCTGACGGTGTCGCCGATATCACCGTGATCAACGGCGTTGCGCGGTTGACCTTGGTGTCGCTGGAAGCCGGCCGCGAAGGCCGCGATACCGGCGAGGCCAAGCCGGTGCCGGTGAGCCACCATCGCCTTGTCATGCCGATCGCGGGGCTGATCAATGCGGTGCAGCAGGCGCAGGCGCTGATCGCCAAGCTCGAGAAGGCCGGCGTGCTGCAGCGCCAGGCGCCAGGCGTCGCGCCCGACGAGGCCAAACCGGTGACCGCCACGTCGAAATCGCCGAATTTCTGATGCAGCTTGGCCTCTGACCGGGCCCCATGAGCAACACCGCCGCGCCCCCGACAGCGATCAGATGCCTGACGCTGCTGGCCGAGCATCACGGCCTGTACGAGCCGGCCTCGCGCCTGCGACGCGAGACGAGCATCGCCGAGCCCGACGATGCCGCGTTGCTCGCCCTCGCGCGCGGCTGCGGTTTCGAGGCCGGGCTGCAGCAGCGGCGCTGGCGGTCCCTGCCGACACTGGAGGAGCGCACGCCGCTGGTCGCCCGGCTCGACAATGGCAACTCCGTCCTGATCGCCGGAATCGTGCGCACGCCGGCGGGCGAGCTGGTCGCGATCTTCGATCCGCTGGCATCCCCCTCGCCCGCGTTGCGTCTCGATCGCGAGACGTTCGAGAAGGCGTGGAGCGGTCGGGTGCTGGTGGTCAAGCCGCCGCCCAGCGCCGATGCCGCGGAGGGCGCCTTCGGCTTCGGTTGGTTCCTGCGCCTCGCCGGCGCCGAACGCGGCGCGTTTCGCGACGCGCTGATCGCCGCCCTGGCGCTGCATCTGCTCGGGCTGGTCGTCCCGCTCTTTTTCCAGGTCGTCGCGGACAAGGTCATCCCGCATCAGAGCATCAATACGCTGTGGGTGCTGCTCTCCGGCGTCGGCATCGCCCTCGCGTTCGATTCCGGGCTGACCTACCTGCGCGCGAGCCTGCTCGTGCACGCGGCGATGAAGCTCGACATGCGCATCGCCGCGCGCATCTTCCGGCGCCTGATCGGATTGCCGATCGGCTTCTTCGAGACGTCGTCGACGGGCGTGCTCGCTCGCCACATGCAGCAGGCCGGGCGCATCCGGCAGTTCATCACCGGCCGCTTGCTCTTCACCTTTCTCGATCTGCTGGTGCTGCTGGTGTTCGTGCCGCTGCTGTTCTTCTACAGCACCATTCTCGGCCTGATCGTTCTCGCCACCGCCGCGCTGATCGCGGCGATCGCGGCGGCAATGCTCGCGCCCTTCCGGCGCAAGCTCGACGCCCTCTATCGCGCGGAGGCCGGCAGGCAGGCCGCTCTCATCGAGACGCTGCACGGCATCTCGTCGATCAAGTCGCTGGCGCTCGAGCCGGTGCGCACGGAGGAATGGGATCGCCGCAGCGCCGAGTGCGTGCAACTGGAGGCGGACGTGTCGCGCATCTCCTGGATCGCGCGCTCCGTATCGGGCTTCCTGGAGAAGGCGGGCATGGTGCTGCTGATCGCCAGCGGTGCCTTGCTCGTCTTCGACGGTCAACTCACGCTCGGCGCGCTGATCGCCGTCCAGATGATTTCCGGGCGCGTCATCGCGCCGCTGGTCCAGGCGGTGGCGCTGATCCACGAGTTCCAGGAGACCGGCATGGCCGTGGAGATGCTCGGCGAGATCATGCATCGCCGACCGGAGGCCGATCGCACCTTCCCGGGCCTGCGCCCGACGATCGACGGCGCGATCGCGTTCGAGCACGTGTCCTTCCGCTACGCGCCGGACGCGCCGCATGCGCTGGACAACGTCTCGTTCGCGATCGAGCCCGGCTCGTTCGTCGGCATCGTCGGCCGCAGCGGATCGGGCAAATCGACGCTCGTGCGCCTGCTGCTCGGTCTCAATCGCCCGCAGGAAGGCCTGATCCGTCTCGATGGCCGCGACCTGCGCGAGATCGATCTGGCGCATCTGCGCGGCCAGCTCGGCGTCGTGCTGCAGGAGAATTTCCTGATGCGCGGCACGATCCGCGACAACGTCGCGATCTCGCGCCCCGATGCGAGCTTCGCCGAGATCGTCCAGGCCGGCGACATGGCCGGCGCGGGTGAATTCATCGAGCGCATGCCCAAGGGCTGGGAGACCGAGATCGAGGAGAACGCGGTCAATCTGTCCGGCGGACAACGCCAGCGCCTCGCGGTCGCACGCGCCATCCTGCGCGACCCGCGCATCCTCCTGTTCGACGAAGCCACCAGCGCGCTCGATCCGGAAACCGAAGCGATGCTGCAGGAGAACCTGCCGATGATCCGCCGTGGGCGCACGATGATCGTGGTCTCGCATCGCCTGTCGTTCCTGCGCGATGCCGATCAGATCATCGTGCTCGATGCGGGCCGGATCGCCGATGTCGGCCCGCACGAACTCCTCGTCACAAGATGCGACCTCTACCGACGCCTATGGACCCAGCAAACACGCCATCTCCGCACCGACCCGCGCCAGAACGTGGGTTGAGCCTGCCCGCGCCGATCGCGGGCGGCGCGCTGCAGCCGCTCCAGGCGCGCGCGGCGGCGATCGAGGCCAAGCGCGCGCCCGTCGCGGGGCGCGCGATGCTGCTGATCGGCTCGGCCTTCGTGTTCACGGCGATCGCCTGGGCGAGCCTCGCCGACATCGACCGGATCGTGATCGGTCGCGGCAAGGTGATCACCGTCGATCCGCCCATCGTGGTCCAGCCGCTGACGACGGCGGTGGTGCGCTCGATCGACGTACGCGTCGGTCAGGCAACCGACGGAATCAAAGCCACGTCCAACCGTCCAGCAGACAACGAATCGGCAAGGCGACTTGGATAATCCAGCACCAGATTCGCAGACGGCAGCAAATCCGCAAGGCCCTCAATGAGTGGACGTGAGTTCAGATAACTGACCGCACCGATTTGCAGTTGTTGTGTCAAAGAATTGTGTTGCAGCCGAGTCATAGTATGAAACACAGGAAAAAACGGGTG
>JANNTF010000175.1:0-2645 GCA_031403455.1 Alphaproteobacteria bacterium
AGGTCATCATCAGGGCACCCTCGTAGCCCTTCAGGAATGCCTCCAGCCAGATCAGGCTCTCCAGATCGAGGTGATTGCTCGGCTCGTCCAGCAACATGACGTCGGGGCGCATGAGCAGGATACGGGCCAGCGCCACCCGCATCTTCCAGCCGCCCGACAAGGCGCCCACGTCGCCGTCCATCATCTCCTGGCTGAAGCTCAGACCCGCCAGCACCTCGCGCGCGCGGCCATCGAGGGCGTAGCCGCCGAGCTTCTCGAAGCGCGCCTGCACCTCGCCGAAGCGCTCGATGATTTTCTCGATGTCGTCCGCCTGATCCGGATCGCCCATGGCGGCTTCGAGGTCCGCAAGCTCGGCGGCCACGTCGCTCACCGCGCCGGCGCCATCCATCACCTCGGCCACCGCGCTGCGGCCCGCCATCTCGCCGACGTCCTGGCTGAAATAGCCGATGCTGATTCCGCGATCGACGAGCACCTGGCCGTCATCGGGCGGCTCCTCGCCCGTGATCATCCGGAACAGCGTCGTCTTGCCCGCGCCATTGGGACCGACGAGGCCGACCCGCTCGCCTTTCTGGAGCGCCGCGGAGGCTTCGATGAAGAGGATCTGATGGCCGTTGCGCTTGCTGATGCTGTCGAGACGGATCATGCGTTTCAGGAACCTGGAGGGATGGGGGCGCGCTTATGCCACGGCGCGCGCCCGCGCATGAAGCGTCGAGTCGCCGCGGCCGGCCGCGTCAGGTCTCGTCGTGGTCCCTGACGAAATCCATGTCGAGCGCGAGCCCGATGCCCGGCAGGTCCGGCACGGTCATGTAGCCGTCGACCGGGACCGGCGCGTCCTTGAAGACCTGCCCCGTCACGGTCTCGAACATCAGCAGCCGCTCGAGGAAGAGCGCGTTGGGAATCGCGGCGACGAGATGGAGATGGATGTTCTCCATGGCATGGGGCGCGAATTTCACGTTCCAAGCCTGGGTCAGCGCGGCGCATTTGAGCATCTCGGTGTAGCCGCCGACGCGGGCACCGTCGACCTGCACGATGTCCGCCGCTTCGGCGAGCAGCAGGTCGCGCACGCCGAACTTGGTGTATTCGTGCTCGCCGGTCGCCAGCGGAATGTCGGTGCCGCGCCGGAACTTGGCGAGGCCCGGGATATCGTCGGCGAAGACCGGCTCCTCGAACAGGGAGATGTCGTACTCGCGGATGCGATTCGCGAGCTTGATCGCGGTCGCGGCGTCGAAGCAATTATTGGCGTCGACGAGGATGCGGATGTCGGGGCCGACGGCGTCGCGCACCTTGCGCACGCGCTCGACGTCGCGATTGGGAAGCTGGCCGCCGCCGAAACCGACCTTCATCTTGATGATGCTGAAGCCGCGCGCGACCATCGATTTCATCTCGTCCACCAGCTGGTCGTCTGCGTACGACGTCCAGCCGCCGCTGGCGTAGACCGGTACGCGCGTGAGGTTGCCGCCGAGCAGGCGGCAGACCGGCAGGCCGGCGATCTTGCCCTTGAGGTCCCACAGCGCGATGTCGATCGCGCTGAGCGCGCAGAAGGTGAGCCCCTTGCGGCCGATGCCGCGCAGGTAGTGGAAGAATTCCTGCCAGATCGCCTCGCTCTCCAGCGGATCGCGGCCGATCAGCCGTGGCGCCATGTTACGGCGGATGAGTTCGCGCGTCGCCTCGCCGCCGACCTCGTGATAGGTGACCCCGATCCCCTCGAGACCCTGGTCCGTCGTGATGCGCACGAGCACGAATCCGATCGTCTCGACCTTGCGCGTCGAGTCCGCGGTGCCGGGCGGCACGGCAGCGGAGACGAGATGGACATCGACTTTCCTGATCTTGTGCTGCATCGGGGCTTCTCCTGAACGGTGACGTGCTCGGGCGCCGCGCACGCGCCTCAATATCCCCGCGCCAAGTCGACGAGATTCGCCGGCGTCTCGCCGCGCAGCGCACGGTGGACGTTCGCCACGATCTGCGCCAGCGCGGTCGTCGGGTTGGTGCCGCTGGAATTGTGCGGGGTGATCGTGATGCCCGGGTGGCGCCAGAAATCGTGGTCGACCGGGAGCGGCTCGGTGCGGAAGACGTCGAGGACGGCGTGGCGCAGCGCGCCCGAGTCGAGCGCGGCGAGCAGCGCCGCGTCGTCGACGAGCCCGCCGCGGCCGACATTGATCAGCGTCGCGCCGGGTTTGATCCGCGCGAGGAAGTCGCGATCGACGATGTTCTCGGTCGCCGGCGTCATCGGCAGCAGCAGGACGTAGCAATCGACCTCGCGCTGGAACGCCTGCAGGCCGTCGTTGCCGGCAAAGCTCGCAAAGTCGAGACCTTGCTTCGGGGCGCGGCTCCAGCCGACGACCCTGAAGCCGACGCTCGCGAGCGTGCGCGCGCAGGCGAGGCCGAGCACGCCCAGCCCCATCACCCCGACGCAAGCCCGCGACGGCGGGACGGGATGGATGTAGTGCCAGCGTCCTTCCGCCTGCGCGCGGCGCAATTCGGGCTCGCGACGATGCAACGCGATCGCCTGCATCGCGACATAGGCCGCCATGCTGTGGCTCAGGCTGTCATCGACGAGACGCGCGATCGGCACATCAGGCGGCAGCCGATCGTCGGACACGACGTGATCGACGCCGGCGCCGAGCACCTGGATCAGTTTCAGCGCG
>JANNTF010000176.1:0-13685 GCA_031403455.1 Alphaproteobacteria bacterium
GGCGTTGAAGGTGAGGATGACGATGGAGATCGGGAGCATCGGTGACCGCGTCACGCCGGCAAGTCGCGGCGCTCGGCGAGCGCTCGATACACGGCCTCGAGCCGCTCGGCAATCGCCACCCAATTCCAACGCGCGGCGACGAGCGCGCGCGCGCGCGCACCCATCGCGGCCGCCGCTTCCGGGTCGGCAAGCAGCGCCTCGAGCTTGGCCGCCACATCCGTGACCTGCGTGGTCGTGACGAGTCCGGCCCGTGCCGCGGCGATCTCGCGCCAGATATTGACCTTGTCCGAGATCAGCACCGGCAGGCCACACGCCATCGCCTCGACCACGGCGATGCCGAAATTCTCGGAATAGGAAGGCAGCACGAAACATGCCGCGTCGCGCAGCGCGCCGAGTTTCGCGCCGCCGGAGAGCAGGCCAACGAAACTCGTCCGTGCGGCGATGCCATGCTCGGCAACCCAGCCGCGCGCCGCCGCTTCCATGCCGCCATCGGGGCCGGCGATCACGAGATGCAGGTCGGGCCGGCGTTCGGCGACCGCGGCGAAGGCGGGGATCAGCAGGTCGAGCCCCTTCTTGAAATTGAGCCGTGAGAGAAACAGGACGATGCGCCGGTCGCCGATCTCGCGATGCCGGTCGCGCAGGAAGCCGGCCGGCGGCAGCTCGGCGAATTCGTCGAGGTCGAGCCCATTGGGGATGACGATCCCGCGCGTTCCAAAGACCGCCGGCGCCGCCAGTTCGCCCTCCTCGGCGGCCGTCCAGTGCAGGGCGGCCGCCTCGCGGATCACGCGATCCTGGAACACCAGGCCGAGCACGCGCTTCTCCAGCCGACGGCGCTGCCGGATGAAGGGATCGAGCGTGCCATGAGGGCGCAGCAGATAGGGCTTGGCATGGCGTCGGCACGCCCGCGCCGCCGCCCAGACATGGAACAGATAGAGCGAGTGGATATGCACGATCTCGGCTTGCGCTACCCCGGCATCGAGCGCCGCCGCAAGCGGCCAGGACGTCGCGAACCCGCGTGGCCAGCCTTGGGCGAAGACGCGAATCTCGACCCCGCAATCGTCGAAGATCCGGCCGGGCGTCAGGCCCTCGCGCGGCTCGGCGTCGCGGTCCGTGGTGTAGATCGCCACCTCGTGGCCGCGCCGCGCCACGGCCCGCGCCATGTCGCGAACGGCCTTTGCGGGGCCGCCGGTGCTTTCGGCAAGCGATGCGATGACATGGAGGATGCGAATGGGTGCGGTCCGAAACGAGGGCGGGCAATGTTCTCAATCGCGCACCGCGCGGCAAGCACAGAACGCAGCAGCCGGGGCGCGTATTTCCTCGCCGTCGCCCGATCGGCCTGCTCATCCCTTGCCTGACGGCGCGCGCGACGCCCGGCAAACTATGCTCTGGCCCGCGAAATGGGCCTGCCCCGGATTTCGCGTCCTGCTATACCTCCCGCGCTCTTCGACCCTCAGGCCCCATGACCGAACCGAAATCCGGCGATTTCCGTGCGCGGCTGCTCGCGCGCTACATGAGCACGCATAGTTCGGTGTCCGGCGCCCGCGACGGGCTTGCACGACGCCGGCCCTATCTGGAGCGTCTGGTCGGCACGCAGTTCCCGGCGGCGCGCGATGCGGCGATTCTCGACCTTGGCTGCGGCCATGGTGCGATCGTCTGGGCGGCGCGCAATCTCGGCTATACGAATGTCACAGGAATCGATGCCAGCCCCGAACAGGTCGCCGCCGCGCAGGAGCTCGGCATCGCCGGAATCCGCCATGGTGATCTGCGCGGCAGCCTGGCCGAGGCGGCGCCCGGTTCGCTGGACGCGATCGTGCTGTTCGATCTGTTCCATTATTTCGAGAAGGACGAGCAGATGGCGATCGCCGATGCGGTCCATCGCGCGCTCAAGCCTGGCGGCCGTTTCATCCTGCACGTGCCCAACGCCGAGGCGATCTTCGCGGGGCGGATGCGCTATTGGGACATGCTCGCCAACGACGCCTTCACGCGCGCCTCGATCGGGCAGCTCCTGCTCGCCTGCGACTTCGCCCGCGTCGCATGTTTCGAGGACAAGCCGGTCGCCCATGGCCTGCGGAGCGGCGTCCGCGCCGCGCTCTGGCCCGGGGTGCGTGGGTTGATGCGCCTCATTCTCGCCATCGAGACCGGCGAGAGCGGACGCGACGCGATCTTCAGCCAATGCCTGCTTGCGGTCGCCACGAAATGAGCCAGGGGAATACCGTGTCGCAGACTTGCGTTGTTTCCTGCCGCCGATCCAGGCGGTGGGCGCCATGAAGATCCTCTATATCGGCTTCGACATCGAAGGCGTGGGCGGCATCGCCACCTACAGCCGCCATCAGGTGCGCGCACTCAAGGCGTTGGGCTGCGAGGTCTTCGCCCTGTCGATCGACAAGCAGGACAAATTCGGCGAGCGCGGACTCGTCGATCAGCGCTTTGCGTTCCAGGGCAGGTTCGCCGCCGTGACACGCGCCCTGGGCATCGTCGCGGCGCGGCGATTCGATGCGATGATCGTGAACCACGTCTACCTGGCCGGGCTCGGCCTCGCGGCGCGGCAGCTCAAGCAGACGCCTTACGCGCTCAACGTCTACAACATCGACATCCTCTGCCCCTTGCCGCGCCTGCGAGAATACGCGTTCTCGCGCGCCGATCTGGTCATGGCGGATTGCCGCTACACGATCGAGAACATGCCGCGCTTCCACCCGCAAATGCCGCCGACGGGGCTGCTCTACGATCCCGTCGACGTGTCCTTCTTCCGACCGATTCCGGCGGCGGCGGCGCGCGCCGAGGTGATGCAGCGTTTTCCTGCGATCGGCGACATCTCCAACCGCTTTGTCTGCGTGACGGTCGCCCACATGGCCGGTCCGCCGAACAACAACAAAGGCCATCGGCAGACGATCGAGGCGCTGGCGAAGCTCAAGGATCCGCGCTTCCATTATCTCGTCGTCGGCGAAGGACCCGACCGGACCGCCATCGAAGCGCATATCCGCGCGCATGGCGTGAGCGATCAAGTGTTCCTCGCCGGGCTCGTACCGCAGGATGCCTTGCCCTTTCTCTATGCCTGCGCCGATACGGCGATCCTGATCTCCAAGGGCGGGCCTGGACTCGGCGAAGGCGTGCCGCTCGGCTTGATCGAGGCGGCCGCGGCGGGCGTTCCGTTCATCTGCGGCAACGAGGACGGCTCGGCCGAGGCGATCGACCCGCGGCGGCCCAACGGCATCGCGATCGATCCCAGCGACAGCGATGCGCTGGCGCGCGTGCTGCGCCTGTTCGCGGACGACGAGGGCCGGCGGCGCGAGATGGGCGTCAACGGCAAGCGCGTCGTCGACGAGATCTTCCGCTTCGAGCGCTTCGTGGAAACCCAGGGCCAGTTGCTCGCCCAGCATCTCGGCTTCAAGGGCGCGATCCCGCGCGTCGCGGTGGCGGCATGACCAACGCACCGCGCCAGTATCGCGAACGGATCTACGGCCACTATGTCGAGGCCTCCGGCATGGGCGTCGCGCCGAACTCGATCGCCGGCCTGAGTCCGCGCATCCCGTATCTCGAGCGATTGGTCAGGCGTCACTTCCCCGCGCGCCAGGACGCGGCCATCCTGGATCTCGGCTGCGGCCATGGCGCGCTGATCCATGTCGCGCGCAGCCTCGGCTACACCAATATCGGCGGCGTCGACGGCAGCCCGTCGCAGGTCGACGCGGCGAAGCGCCTGGGCATCGAGGGGGTGCGCTACGGCAACATGTTCGAGGTCGTGCGCGCCTTGCCCGATGCCAGCCTCGAGGCGGCGATCTCCTTCGACGTGATCGAACATCTCGACCGCGACGAGCTGATCACCTTCACCGATGAAGTCGTGCGCGCGCTCAAGCCCGGCGGGCGCTGGATCGTGCATGTGCCCAACGGCGCCTCGCCCTTCGGCGGCGCCGTGCTCTATGGCGACCTCACGCATGAACTCGCCTTCACGCCGGAATCGATCACGCAGCTCGCGCTGTCCTCGGGCTTCACAGCGGTCGACTTCGCCGAAGACGAGCCCGTCGTCCACGGCGCCAAGAGCTATGCGCGTCTGCTGGCGTGGAAATTGATTCGTTCAGTCCTGCGCTTTTATCTGCGCGCCGAAACCGGCAGCGTGTCGCAGCCGGTCCTGACGCAGAATTTCCTCGCTGTCCTGACCAAGTAGCGATGTGCGGGATCAACGGCATCTTCGCCCATGGACGCACGGCACCGCCGATCGAACGCGATGAGCTTCGTCGCACGCGCGACCGGATGGCGGCGCGCGGGCCGGATGGCGCGGGTGAGTGGGTCGATGCGGATCGGCGCATCGGGCTGGGCCACCGCCGGATCTCGATCATCGATCTGCGCGAGATCGCCGATCAGCCGATGGTCAGCACGGATGGCCGCGTGCACATCGTGTTCAACGGCGAGATCTATAATTATCGCGAGATCAAGGCCGAGCTGAGCGCCCAGGGCGCCGTGTTCCGCACCGAGTCCGACACCGAGGTGCTGCTGCATCTGTGGCAGCGGCGCGGCCGGGCGATGGTCGAAAGCTTGCGCGGCATGTACGCCTTCGCGATCTGGGATGAAGCCGCCCAGGGCGTGTTCCTCGCGCGCGACCCCTACGGCATCAAGCCGCTCTATCTGGCCGATGACGGCGCCACGTTGCGCTTCGCCTCGCAGGTCAAGGCGCTGCTCGCCGGAGGCGCGATCGACACCGCGCCGGAGCCGGCCGGCCATGCCGGCTTCTTCTTGTGGGGCAATGTGCCCGAGCCCTGGACGCTATATCGCAACATCACGTCGCTCCCGGCCGGCACAACGCTCTGGCTTGGCCGCGATGGCAAGCGCGAGGAACGGCGCTTCTTCAATCTCGCCGATGTGCTGCGCGCGCCCGCTGCCGCGCCGAGCGATCCGGCGGTGTGCGCCGAGGAGCTGCGCGCCGCGCTCGACGACAGCGTGCGCCACCATCTGATCGCCGACGTGCCGGTCGGCGTCTTTCTCTCCGCCGGTCTCGACTCCACGATGCTCGCCGCGCTGGCCGCGGAGACCGGCAATACCGCCTTGCGCACGCTCACGCTGGGCTTCGAGGAGTTCAAGGGCACCGACAAGGACGAGACGATCCTCGCCGCGGATATCGCCCGGCTCTACGGCGCGGCGCACGAGACGCGCTGGATCCGCGGCGCGGAGTTCGCGACCGAGCGCGCGCATCTCCTCGACGCGATGGATCAACCCTCGATCGACGGCGTGAACACGTATTTCGTCGCCCGGGCCGCGCGCGCGGCGGGGCTCAAAGTCGCGCTTTCCGGCCTCGGCGGCGATGAGCTCTTCGCGAGCTACCCGAGCTTCCGCCACGTGCCCAAGATCGTGAACACCCTCGCGCCGATGAAGCCCCTGGCCGGCTTCGGTGGCGCGGTGCGCGCCGTCGCCGCGCCGATGGTCGGGGCGATGACGTCGCCGAAATACGCAGGACTCCTGGAATACGGCACGACCACCGGCGGCGCCTATCTGCTGCGCCGCAGCCTGTTCATGCCTTGGGAATTGGCGAGCGTGCTGCCGCCGGAGATGGCGCGCGACGGCATCGAGCGGCTGGAGACGCTGACCAGCCTCGAGAAGTCGCTCGACGGCGTGCGCGATCCGCGCCTGCAGGTCAGCGTGCTCGAAAGCTGCTGGTACATGAAGAACCAGCTGCTGCGCGACGCCGACTGGGCCGGCATGGCGCATTCGCTGGAGATCCGCACGCCGCTGGTCGACAGCATTCTCGTGGGTCGACTCGCGCCGCTGCTGGCCAGCGCGCAAGCGCCCGGCAAACGCGCGATGGCCGACGCGCCGCGGCGCAAATTGCCGGGCGCGGTGCTCAATCGACCGAAGACCGGCTTCGTCGTGCCGGTGCGCGAGTGGCTGGCCGGCGACAAGCCGCCGGCCGAACGCGGCCTGCGTGGCTGGGCCCGTCACGTGCACGAGTCGTTCGCGGCCAGTTCGGGGTTGGGCCGATGAGGCGCGCGCTCCCCGATCCGGCGCATGTCCGCCGGGTCCTGATCTTCCGACCCGGCAGTCTCGGCGATACGGTCGTCGCCTTGCCGGCGCTGCGTCGTGTCGCGGCGACCTGGCCACACGCCAAGCGAGTCGTTCTCACGAATCGGCCGCGCCATGGCCGCGAGACGGATATCGCCGCCATCCTCGACGGCACCGGCCTGGCCCAGGGCTACATGCATTTCGACGCCGGCGCGAACCGCATGGGTCTGCTGTCGTTGCGCAAGGCGATCCGCGAATTCGCCCCCGACGTCCTCGTGCATCTGGGTGAGCGCCAGGCACCTTTGCGAATCTTCCGGCAGCTCGCGTTCTTCCGTCTGACCACGGGCGCCGCCTTCGTGGGATTGCCCGTCGGCGCCCATGCCGAGCACTTCCAGGACCAGACAACCGCGCAATGGGAAAGCGAGGCCGCCTATCTCGTGCGCCGGCTCGACCGATTGGCGCCGTTCTCGATCGACACGCCCGGCGCCTTCGATCTCACGCTGTCGCCAAGCGAGATTGCGGCGGCAAATTCGGCGCTTGGCGAGCTTGCCCGGCATCGCGAGCTGATCGCCATCGCGCCCGGGGCGAAGATGGATGCCAAGGATTGGGAAGAGCCGCGCTGGCAGGAGCTGATCGCGCGCCTCGCAGCGCAGCGACCCGACGCCGCGTTGGTCGCGATCGGCGCGCCGGCGGAAAGCGAGCGCGTGCAGCGCCTTGCCGCCGCATGGCGCGGGCCGGTCATCGATCTCTGCGGTCGCCTCACGCCGCGCGAAAGCGCCGCCGCGTTGGCGCGTGCGAAGCTGCTGATCGCGCATGACGGCGGTCCGATGCATCTCGCCACCGCCGTCGGCACGCCGGTCGTTGCGATCTTCAGTGCACGCGCGCAGCCGGGCATCTGGTTTCCCTACGGCCCGGCGCATCGCGTGCTGTATCACCACCTGCCGTGCGCCGGCTGCGGCCTCGAGACATGCGTCGCCCAGGCCAAGGCCTGCATCGTGAGCATCACGGTGGACGACGTGCTCGACGCCGCCCTCGATCTCCTCAGCCGGCCACGCTTGATCGGCGCGGCCTGAGCGCCGCCATGCCAAAGCTCCGCCTCGCCTATCTCGTCACGCATCCGATCCAGTATCAGGCGCCGTTGCTGCGTCGCATCGCCGCCGAGCCGGACATCGATCTGACGGTGTTCTTCGCCACCGATTTCTCGGCGCGGAAGTTCAAGGCGCATGATTTCGCGCAAGAGATCACCTGGGACGTGCCCGTGCTCGAGGGGTATCGCCATCAGCTCTTGCCGCGTCTCGACAAGGCGCCGCCCGAAGGCATCGAGCCCACGCTGAGTTTCTGGCACCCGCTCTCCCACGGCATCGGTCGCGCGCTCGATGCCGGGTTCGATGCGCTGTGGATCCACGGCTATGCGCGCTGGCATCATTGGTGCGCGATCGCCGCGGCGCGCCGACGCGGCATCAAGGTGATGCTGCGCGACGAGGCGACGCCGATCTCGGCGCCGCGCGGCGCGCTCAAATCCGCCGCCAAGCGCGTGTTCTTCGAGGGGCTGCGGCGCGGCGTCGACGGGTTCCTCGCGATCGGCACGCTCAACCGGCGTTACTACGAAGCCAACGGCGTCGCGCCGGCGCGAATCTTCCCGGTGCCCTACGCCGTCGACAATGCGCATTTTCGCAAGGGCGCCGAGACCGCGCATGCGACACGCGAACAGAGCCGCGCCGAATTCGACCTCGAGCCGGGGCGGCCGATCCTGCTGTCCTGCGGCAAGCTGATCGAGCGCAAGCGACCGCTGCAATTGCTGGAGGCCTTCGCGCGGGTCCATGCCGAGCCTGGCTTGCGCCGGCCCTATCTGGTCTTCGCCGGCGACGGCCCGCTGCGCGCCGAGCTCGAGGCGCGCGCGGCGGCGATCGCGCCTGGCGCGGTGAAGATCCTCGGCTTCGTGGCGCAATCGCGACTGCCCGTCGCCTATGACCTTTGCGATGCGTTCGTGCTGCCCTCCGGCCAGGAAGCCTGGGGCCTGGTGGCCAACGAAGTGATGTGCGCCGGCCGCGCCGTGATCGTTTCCGACATGGTCGGCTGCGCGCCCGATCTCGTGCATCCCGGCAAGAACGGCGCGATCTTTCCGACCGACGACATCGATGCGCTCACGCACGCGATCCGCGACGTGATGGGCGATGCCGATCGACTCGCCGAGATGGGTCGCCAGAGCCTGGCGATCATCGACCGCTGGAGCTTTGCCGAGGACATCGCGGGTCTGCGCGCCGCGCTGGATAGCCTGTGCCCCGGCAAGCTCGGCGCGCGATGAAGGACATCTCCGTCTCCTTCGCGACGACCGCCTATATCCAGGCGCTCAACATCGCCACCGGATTGATCGCCGCGCGCCTGCTGCTCCCCGAGGGCCGCGGCGAGCTGGCCGCGCTGATGCTGTGGCCCGGGCTGATCGCCGAGCTCGGCAATCTCGGCCTGTCCGATGCGCTGCTCTATCGGCTCTCGGCCGCGCGCACCGCGCCGCATGTCGTGTTCGGCACGGCCATCCTGCTGACGGCCGCGCTCTGCGCCGTGCTGATCCCGATCGGCCTGGCGATCCTGCCTTTCGCGATGTCCACACTCGACGCCGAGATCATGGCGGCCGCGCATTGGTACATGATCCTCTTCCTGCCGGCCTATTTCGCATCGCTCTTCGTCGCCAACATGTTCCAGGGCAAGCTCGATCTGATCGCCTGGAATTTCGTGCGCGCGATCGTGCCGAGCTTCTACCTCATCGGCATCATCGTGCTCACCCTTGCGATCGCGCCCGAGGCGCCCGAATTCGCCGGCGCCAATCTCGTGGCCATGCTCGTCTCGGCGGCCGTTGGCGTCGTGCTGCTGATCCAGCGCGGCTGGATCGGTCTACGGCCCGACCGCAGCGAAGCCAAGGCGATGCTGGTCTATGGCGCGAAATCGCATCTCAGCGAGATCCTGCACAGCCTGCGCTCCAAGCTCGATCAGGCCGTGGTCGCGAAGCTGATGGCGGCGGCGGATCTCGGTTTCTATGCCGTCTCGCTGACCGTCGCCAACGGCCCGCTGATCCTCGTGCAGACCGTCGCCAACGTCGCCTTCCCGAAGATCAGCGCGCAGCCCGATCACGCCGGAAAGATCGCCGTCTTCGGCAGTTATCTGCGGCTGTGTCTCGTGCTCGTGCTCACCGTCGATCTGGCGCTGTTCCTCACCAATTGGTTCCTGATCCCGTTGCTGTTCGGCACGGCCTTCGCCGACAGCGTGCTCACGGCCAACCTGCTGCTGATCGGTCTGGTGCCATTCGCCGCCAAGGTGATGTGCGCCGCGGCGCTCAAGGCATGGGATCGCGCCTTGACGATTCCACGTGCCGAGATCTGGGGCCTGGCGGTGATCGCGCTCGCGCTGTTCCTGCTGGTGCCGCGCTATGGTCTGGTCGGCGCGGCCGTCGCGAACGTCATCGCGCAATGCGTCAGCGCCACCGTGCTCGGCTTCACGCTGGCGCGCGAGCTCGACGTCCATCCGATCCGGCTGATGCGCCCGACGGCATCCGACATCGCGAATTTGCGCAAACTCGCCGCCAAGGTCATGGGCCGTGGCTGATCCACGGCGCGGCGCGACGCGCGTTCTCGTGCACCATCCCGGGTCGAACCACCTCGCCTACAACCTCGTCGGCGGATTGCAGGCGGAAGGCTACGACACGTGGTTCGACACGGGGTTCTTCTACGATCCGCGCGGGAAGCTCGCGCGACTCGTCGCAACGCTGCCGGCATCGTGGCGAACGCGCATCAGCCGGGAACTCAAGCGCCGCACGAACGATCTCGTCGACACCCGCCGCGTGCGCCAATGGCCGCTCCCCGAACTCGGCTACGTCGCGGCGGCGCGCGCGGGGCTTGGCGGCGAGACGCTGGCGCGTGTCGTCGGCTGGCGCAACGACATCATGGATCGGCGCGAGGCGCGTCGTGTGCGCCGCGAACAGCCGCGGATCGTCATCGGCCATGACGGATCGGCGCTGCATGCCGCGCGCGCGGCACGCGGGGTCGGCGCGCTGCGCGTGCTCAACCAGGTCATCGGTCATCTCGAGCACGGGCTCGAGCTGGCGCGCGAGGAAGCGGCGCTGGCGCCGGATTTCGCCGAGTCGATGCCGCGCTTGCCGGGCTGGATCATCCAGCGCCATCGCGCCGAGTTGATCGAGACCGATGCGATCCTCGCGCCTTCGGCCTATGTGCGCGAGACGCTCGTCGCGCGCGGCGTGCCGGCGGCCAAGATCGCGGTGATCCCCTACGGCGTCGACGTCGAACGCTTCCGCCCGCCGGCGACGCCACGGCCGCGCGCGCGCTTTCGCCTGCTCTTCGTGGGACATCTGAGCCAGCGCAAGGGCATCGGCTATGTGCTCGAGGCGGCAAGGCGGCTGCGCCATCTCCCCGGGCTCGAGCTCGTGCTGGTCGGCCGCAAGGTCGGCGCCGACGCCGCCTTCGCGCCCTATGGCGACCTGTTCCGCCATGTGCCGCACGTGCCGTTCCACGAGGTCCACACGCTGTTCCAGGATGCGGATATTCTCGTCTATCCCTCGCTGCACGAGGGCTCTGCCTTCGTGACCTACGAAGCTCTGGCGTGCGGCCTGCCCGTCGTCACCACGGCGAATGCCGGCTCCGTCGTGCGCGACGGGAGCGAAGGATTCATCGTGCCGATCCGCGATGTCGACACGCTGGTCGACCGGCTCGAACGGCTGCATCGCGAGCCGGCGCTGCGCATCGCCATGAGCGATGCCGCACGCGCCCGCGCGCTCGACTTCACCTGGGCCGCCTATCGCAAGCGGGTTGCGGCGCAGCTCGATTCATGGCTCCTCACGCCGCGCTAGACGTGTCGCTGTCCAAACCCGAAACCGACGCGTCCCAGAAGGAGTGACCATGATCGAACTTTCGCAAATCGGCGAACGACTGCTTGCCGCGATGATCAACCGTTCGGTGCCGCTGCAGGATTTCCTGGCCGAGCAGAGCCCGGCGATCGCCGAAGCGCGCGGCGCGATCGTGGCGGAACCCGATGCGCGGTTGCAGCGCTGCGGCAAATACGATTTCGACGCCGCGCATCAGCTCGACGTCGCGCTCTTCCTCGGAAAGGCGAAGCCGTGTCTCGGGATCGAGGCCAAGCTCGGCGACGAGGAGCTGCTCAAGACTCCGTTCGAGAAGCGCTTCCTCAAGGGCTGCGGCACCTCGCATGGCGGCAGCCGCATCGCCGGCAGCATGATCTCGATCCTCGAGGGCAAGCTGCCCGAGGATTGCGACCGCGCGAATGTGGTCGTCGAACGCCAGGGCACCATCCACAAATTGCTGCCGACCTGGTTCCTGATCGTCAGGAAGCGCACGCTCGACGCCTGGCTCGCCTCGGGCCGGCCCGATTTCTCCCGGCACTGCATCGTCCTGACCTTCGAAACCCTCGCATCCCGCTACGGCGATCGCGACAGCTTCAACGCGCTGGTCCGCGAACTCGTCGACGGCGATTATCACCGCGCCTGGGTCGACGCGGGTTGAAAGCCGGGCGCTATTTCTGAACCCGCTCCGCGTACCATTCGAGTTTGCGGCGAAGGACGCCCTCGCGGCTGAGCAAGCGGCGTTCGTCTTCGTCGAGCAGCGACTCGCTGGTGAGGCGGAACATCGTGCGCTGCGGCACGATCTCGTCGGGCGGGCCCAGACGCATCAGCCAGGGGACGATCGGCACGATCTCGTCGGACTCGCCGGCGCGCGAGCGCACCGCCCAGGCGATTACGGGCAGCACCTCGATGAAGACGCGCTCCCAATGCTCGCGCATCTGCGCGCGCAGGGCGACGGGATCGCCGAGCTTGTTCTCGAGCTGATTGTTCAGCCGCTCCCAATCGCGAAACCCCGCGAAATCATCCACGAGCACGACGATCCAGCCGGAGGCCGCCAGCAGCGACGAGAGTCGATCGCCGGAGGCGGCGGCGGTGGTCGTCATCGAATCCCGCACGCTCGGCAGCGTCTCGCTCATAGCCGCGCGCCCTTCTCCTTGTCGAAGACATGCACCGCGTCGGCCGGCAGGGAGAGCGACATGCGATCGCCTTCGCGCACGACCGCGCTGCCGGGAAGCCGGATCGTGAGCGCCGCGCCGCCGCCCGTGCGGCCGTGAACCAGCGTATCCGCACCCAGCGCCTCGACCAGGTCGACGACGATCGGCGCTTCCGAAGCGCCGTCACCCGGGCTCGTCAGCGTCACGTGCTCGGGCCGCACGCCCCACATGATCTCGCGACCTTCATGCGCCGCGAGATTCGGCGGCAGCGGCAACGCGACATCGCCGATGCGCGCCTTGCCGCCCGAAATGCGCGACGGCAGCAGATTCATCGCCGGCGCGCCGATGAAGCCGGCGACGAAGACGCTGGCCGGCTTGGCGTAGACATCCAGCGGCGAGCCGACCTGCTCGGCACGCCCCGCATTCATGACGATCAGCCGGTCGGCCAGAGTCATCGCCTCCACCTGGTCATGCGTGACATAGACCGACGTGGTCTTGATCGTCTGATGCAGGCGCTTGATCTCGATGCGCATCTGGACGCGCAGTTTGGCGTCGAGGTTGGACAGCGGCTCGTCGAACAGGAACACCTGGGGATCGCGCACGATGGCGCGGCCCATGGCGACGCGCTGACGCTGGCCGCCCGAGAGCTGACGCGGCTTGCGCTGCAGCAGCTGGCCGAGCTCCAGGATCTTCGCCGCCTTCTGCACGCGCGTCTCGATGTCGGGCTTGGACATGCCGCGCACGCGCAGGCCATAGGCCATGTTGTCGTAGACGCTCATGTGCGGATAGAGCGCGTAGTTCTGGAACACCATCGCGATGTTCCGGTCCTTGGGCTCCACCTCGTTGACCAGCCGGCCGCCGATCGAGATGTCGCCGGAGGTCTGCTGCTCGAGGCCGGCGATGATCCGGAGCAAAGTGGATTTGCCGCAGCCCGAGGGGCCGAGCAGCACCATGAACTCGCCATCGGCGATCGTCGTGTCGATGCCGTGCAGGACGTTGACGTCGCCGAAGGATTTCTTGATGCCGGCGATCTTCACTTCGGCCATGGATTCATTTCTCCGTCTCGACGAGGCCTTTGACGAACCAGCGCTGCATCAGCACGACCACGGCGACCGGCGGCGCCATCGCCAGCATCGCGGTCGCCATCACGATCTGCCACTCGGTCAGCGCGTCGGACGTCACGATCATCTTCTTGATGCCGATCACGATCGTCTGCATGTCGCCCGACGTGGTGATCAGCAGCGGCCACAGGTATTCGTTCCAGCCGTAGATGAACGTGATCACGAACAGCGCCGCAATGTTGGTCCGCGACAGCGGCAGCACGGTGTCGACGAAGAAGCGGATCGGCCCGGCGCCGTCGATCTTCGACGCCTCGACCAGCTCGTCGGGGATGGTCATGAAGAACTGGCGGAACAGCAGAGTCGCCGTCGCCGAGGCGATCAGCGGCAGGATCAGGCCCTGGTACGAGTTGAGCAGCCCGAGATCGGCGACGATCTTGTAGGTCGGGTAGATGCGGACCTCGACCGGCAGCATGAGCGTCACGAAGATGACCCAGAACGCGGCCATGCGGAACCGGAAACGGAAATAGATAATGGCATAGGCCGAGATAATCGAGATCGCGATTTTTTCCGCCGGCGATCGACATGGCCATGATGAAGCTGTTGAGCAACATGGTGCCGACC
>JANNTF010000177.1:0-2363 GCA_031403455.1 Alphaproteobacteria bacterium
TCAGGGCGATCGCGAGGACGAGCAGCGGCAGCGCATTGATGGCGTCGATGAGCGAGCTGACCACGGCGACGAAGAGCTTGCTGCGCGAGATGCTCAGGAGGATGCCGATCGCGGTGCCGATCACGAGCGGGATCGACACGCCGAGGAAGGCGACGCCGAGATCGCGATAGACCGCGGAGAACACGCGCGTGAACACGTCGCGCCCGAGCTGGTCGGTGCCGAAGAAGAACTCCGACGACGGCGCTTGAAACGGAATCGCGATGAGCTCGTTCGGGTGGTACGCGCTGAGCAGCGGCACGAGGAGTCCCGCAGCCAGCATCGCGACCAGCATGGACGTTCCGGCCGCGATGCCGATGCGTCCTTCCCGATAGGGACGAGTCTCGGTCCCAGCGATCACGACATGTCCACGCGTGGGTCGAGCCAATTGGCGAGCACGTCGCCGACGAGGCTGACGGCGACGACCAGGATCCCGAACACCAGCACGCTGCCCTGGACGAGCGGATAGTCGCGGCTGATGACCGCGCCGACGAGGCTGCGGCCGATCCCGGGGAGCGAGAAGATCGTCTCGATGATCACGGTCGAACCGATCATGACGCCGACCATGTAGCTGAGCAGCACGATGGTCGGCGCGAGCGACGGCTTCAGCAGATAGAACCAGTAGAAGCGCAGGCGTCCGACGCCGCGGATCACGCCGGTCTCGACGAATTCCTCGCCCATCGTCTCGACGATCGAACTATGCAGGACGCGCGACAGGACGGGCACGAGATGCGTGCAGATCACGAGCGCGGGTAGCCACAGGTATTTGAGATTGGCGGGGAAGCCGGGCTGGTAGCCGATGATCGGTGCGATGCCGTAATGCAGACCGAAGACGATCAGCGCAATCAGCGCCGTGAAAAACGCCGGGATCGCCAGCAGGACCGAAGTCGAGGCGCGGAAAATGTAGGGAACGAAAGCGCGCCGGGTCATCGCGATGTAGAGGGCGAGCGGCACCGCCATCGTCAGCGCCATCACGATCGTCACCGCGATGATCCAGAGCGTGACCGGCAGGGAGCTCAGGATGATCTCCATGACGTCGCGCTGGGTTTCGATCGAGGTGCCGAGCCGGCCTTGCAGCAGCCCGACGAAATATTCGACGAACTGCGTGACGGGGTCGACATCGAGGCGGAGATCGCGTCGCAGCTTGTCGATCGCCGCCGGCGGCGCTTCGGCGCCGAGCCGCGCCAGCACCGGATCGCCGGGCGCGAGTCGGATCAGACCGAAAGCGATCACCATGACCCAGAACGCGACGCCGACGGCGCGCGCCAGGCGGCGCGCCGCACGCCGCAGAAAGCGCTTCCTGGCCGTCGCGGCGTCGGTTCTCTCGAGCGCGGTCACCGCCTATCGATGGCGCATCAACCGCCGGGCAAGGGCGGCGTGGTCTTCACGAACAGCCATTCGCCGGGGCTCACGGCTTCCATGACGCCTCTGGTGTAGCGCATGCCGCTCAGGGAGAACTGCGACGAAAGCGGGATGTAGGACGCGTCCTCGACGGCCATCAGCTCGACCTTGTGCAGGATGTCCCTGATCTTGTCCTTGTCGGTGGACGAGCCGGCTTCGTTGAGCAGTGCCGCTGCGGCGGGATCGGCGAAGCCCGAATTGACCGACCACGCGCCGCCGGGTGCAAACCAGTTCTGCAGCTGCAGGATCGGCGTCGCCGCGGCGTTGCGGAAGAACACCAGCTCGTAATTCCTGGCGCGGATGCGCGTGGAGATGTCGGCATCCGGCAGCGGCTTCACATTCGCCGTGATGCCGATCTTCGCGAGATCGGCGGCGATGACCTGCGCGGCCTCGGCCCATTGCGGACGCGCGGGCACGATCATCTCGAACTCGAAGCCTCGCGCAAATTGCGTTTCCGCCAGCTTCGCCTTGGCCGCGGCGAGATCGGGATTGCCGTCATTGGGCAGCGAGCATTTGAAATAGGGATTGCCCGGCTTGAACGCGTAGGCGCAGGCCGGCTCGGCGATGCCGAAGAAGGCGATGGTCGCCATCTTCTTGCGGTCGAGCACCAGCGACATCGCCTGGCGCACACGCTTGTCCTTCAGCGCGTTGTTCGGCTGGCCCGCATAGTTGTTGGTCGCCAGCATGAACGTGCCCGGCTCCGCATGCGCGAACACATTGATTTTCGCCGCGTCGGCCTGGGCCTTCGAATTGAGCGGCAGGGTGTAGACGTAGTCGATCGCGCCCTGCTGCAAGGCGAGAAGCCGCGACGTGCCATCGGGGATGACGACGATGCGCAGCTCCTGGACATGCGGCTTGCCCCAGTAATGCGGATTGGCCTTGAGCACCATGAGATCGGTGCCGGGTGTCCACTCCGTCAGCATCAG
>JANNTF010000178.1:0-9020 GCA_031403455.1 Alphaproteobacteria bacterium
GTTTTCAGATCCTCTGTCATCGGGTCCATCAGCAGGTCGCGACCGACGCCAATCGTCCGGGCGGCGACGTGACCGCGGAATGGAGCCAGCGCAGCAATCGTCGGATCTCCTGGTTCACGCTCGACGTCACCCCGATCCACGAACGGCTCTATCGCGAGCTCAGCCTCGGCGAGACCAGCATCGATCTCGCCTACGCGGTCAACACGGCGATCGCGCCGCGGCTGCTGCGCCAGCTCGAGCCGCTCGACGCCTTGATGGCCGCGACGCCGCTCGAGGATCCAGGCGACATCTCGCCCGGCATGATGCGCGCCGTGACCCTCGAGGGCAGCCTGCGCGCGGTGCCAATCCGGCATGCGACCGTCGGGCTGTTCTACAACGAGGATCTGTTCGCCGAGCGCGGCATCCCGGGGCCGCCGACGACGATGGAAGAACTCGTCGACTACGCCCAGCGCCTGACCTACACGCGCGGCGACGGGACGCAGGTCAACGGCTTCGCCATGCAGGGCAACTCGCATTTCAACATGCTGACCCTGGCCTTCGGCTTCGATGCGCCGCTGATCGATCCGGGCATGAATCTGCTGCCGAACGAGGCCGGCATGACGCGCATGTTCGAGACGCTGCGCGGCATGTTCGAGCGCGGCGTGCTGCCGCGCAACTTCACGGTCATGGGTCAGGAAGACGTGTTCACGATGATCCAGACCGGCCGCGCCGCGATGGCGCTGGCGATCATGGGACGCTATGCCGACTTCAACGATCCGCAGAAATCGCGCTTCCCCGGCCGCATCAAGCTCGTACCGGCGGTGGCGCTCGCGGCGATCAAGGATCGCGTGCCGCTGGTCGCGACCTCGGATTTCTGGTCGATGACGATCCCGCGCAACTCGAAGAACAAGGCGCTCGCCTGGTCGCTGATGCGCGAGCTGTCGAGCAAGCAGGCGACGATCCGGCAGGCGCTCAACGGCAACGGTCCGGTGCGCACCTCGGCCTATGCCGATGCGCGCCTGATATCGACCGTGCCTTACGCGGCGATCGAGGCGCGCGTGCTGCCGCATGCGCGGCCACCGCTGCCGCTGTTCGAGAAGGCGCTGCAAGCGGCCGATGCGATGATGCAGACGACGCAGGCGGTCGTGATCGGCCAGATGTCGCCGGCGGCCGGTGTCGCGGAGCTCAAGCGCCGCGTCGCGCCGCTGCTGGCGGGTTGACCCGATGCTCGCCATCGATCTCAGCGACCGGGTCGCGCTCGTCACCGCATCGTCGCGCGGCATCGGACGCGGCATCGCGCTGATGCTGGCGCAGGCCGGCGCCAAGGTCGTCGTCACGTGGGTGAGCGACCGCGCCGCCGGCGAAGCCACCGCAGCCGAGATCGAAGCGCTCGGCAGCGAGGCGATGGCCGCACGCTGCGACGTCACCGACAGCGCCGAAGTCGATGGCGTCGTCGCCCAGGCGATCGGCCGCTGGGGCAAGATCGACATCCTGGTGAGCAATGCCGGTATCGGCATCGCCAAGCCGATGACCGAGACCACCGACGACGACTATGCGCGCGTGTTCGATCTCAATGTGCGCGGTTTCGTCGCGACCGCGCGCGCCGTCCTTCCGGGAATGAAGCAGCGTCGCCAAGGTAAGGTGATCGCGATCAGCTCGGTCACCGGGCGCAGCGGCAAGGCGTTCCGCTCGCCATCGCCGACCTATGCCGGCGCCAAGGGCGCGCTGATCGGCTACACCAAGGGCTTGGCTCGCGAATGCGCGCCCTTCGGCATCACCGCCAATTGCGTCTGCCCAGGTTGGATCGACTGGGGCACCAAGCACACGGCCGCGCCGGCTGAAGTGCGCGCCCAGGCGCTGCGCGAGATCGCGCTCGGCCGGACCGGGACGCCCGAGGACGTGGCCGGCGCCGTCATCTTCCTCGCCTCGAGCCTCGGCGACTACGTCACCGGCGCCACGATCGACGTCAATGGCGGCCTCTACATGGGCTGAGGAGCGTGGGCCGGAGGTGTCTCAGCGGAACATCGCGAAATGCAGGTCGAGATGCTCGTGAAACGCAGCCGCAGCGCCTGAGCGTGATAGGCTGACATGGAGCAGCTGCGAGGGGGGCTGCACCCGGCATGACGGATTTCGTCGACTGGCTAGGCGCGATCGGCCTTGGCCGTCACGCCGAAGCGCTGCGCGCCAACGATGTCGATTTCGACGTGCTCAGCACGCTGACCGAGGCGGACCTAAGGGAGCTCGGCCTGTCGCTGGGCGACCGCAAGCGCTTGCTGCAGGCGGTCGCCGCGCGCGGTGAGGCCGTACCGCCCGAGACAGCTTCCCCCATGACGACGGCCACTCCGGCGAGCCCAGCCGCGGAGCGCCGGCAGCTGACGGTGATGTTCGTGGACCTCGTCGGGTCAACGGCGCTGTCGGCACGGCTTGATCCCGAGGACATGCGCGAGGTGATCCGCGCCTATCAGAATGCGGTCGCGGGCGAGATCACGCGCTACGAGGGCCATGTCGCGAAGTTCATGGGCGACGGCGTGCTCGCCTATTTCGGCTGGCCGCGCGCGCACGAGGACGAGCCCGAGCGTGCGGTGCGCGCGGGGCTGGCGGTGACGCAGGCGATTGCGCGGCTGCGCACCGCGGCGGCGAAGGATCTGCAGACGCGCATCGGCATCGCGACCGGGCTGGTGGTGGTCGGCGATCTTGTCGGCGAAGGCGCGGCGCAGGAGCAGGCGGTGGTCGGCGACACGCCCAATCTCGCGGCGCGGCTGCAGGGTGCGGCCGAGCCGGGCATGGTGGTGATCGCCGAGGCGACGCGCCGGCTGCTCGGCGATCTGTTCGAGCTGCGCGCGCTTGGCGCGCAGAGCCTGAAGGGCATCGCCGAGCCGGTCCCCGCCTTCGCGGTGCTGGGCGAGCGCGCGCTCGAGAGCCGGTTCGCGGCGCGGCAAGGCGGTGGTGTGGCGCCGCTCGTCGGCCGCGACCAGGAGCTCGGCCTGCTGCTCGAGCGCTGGCGGCAGGCGAGGAGCAGCGAAGGCCAGGTGGTGCTGCTCAGCGGCGAGGCCGGGATCGGCAAGTCGCGCATCACCGAAGCGCTGGTCGAGGCGGCGGCGGCCGAGCCGCATTTCCTGCTGCGCTATCAGTGCTCGCCCTATCACGCCGACTCGGCGCTCTATCCGGCGATCCAGCACCTCACCCATGCCGCCGGCTTCGCGGCCGACGACGGCGCCGAGCGCCGGCTGGACAAGCTGGAGGTGCTGCTCCGCCGCGCCAGCGACGAGATCGGCGAGGTCGCGCCGTTGATGGCGGCGCTGCTGGGCATCGACGCCACGTCGCGCTACGGCGAGCTCACGCTCACGCCGCAGCAGCGCCGCAACCGCACGCTCGCCGCGCTCATCGACCAGCTCGCCGGGCTGGCCGGCCGCAAGCCGGTGCTGTGGGTGATCGAGGATGCGCATTGGATCGACCCGACGACGCTGGAGCTGATCGAGCTCGCGCTCGGCCGCGTGCAGGGCGCGCGCGTGCTGCTGCTGATCACCGCGCGGCCGATTTTCGTCGCCTCTTTCGCGAGCCACCCGGTGGTCACGCGCCTCGCGCTGAACCGGCTGGCGCGCGCGGCGACGCAGTCGATCATCGCGCGTATCACCCGCGGCAAGCGCCTGCCCGAAGCACTGCTCGACGAGATCGCCGCGCGCACCGACGGCGTGCCGCTGTTCGTCGAGGAGATGACCAAGGCGGTGATCGAATCCGGCGTGCTGCGCGAGAGTGCCGACGCTTATCACCTCGACGGCCCGCTGAGCGCGCTCGCGATCCCGACCACGCTGCACGACTCGCTGATGGCGCGCCTCGACCGGCTGCAGCCGGTGAAGGAGGTGGCGCAGACGGCGGCGGTGATCGGCCGCAGCTTCGACCACCGCACGATCGCCGCGCTGGCCGGACTGCCGGAGGCGGAACTCGCCGAAGCGATGCGCAAGCTGGTCGAGGCCGAGCTGGTCTTCCGCCGCGGCACGCCGCCCGACGCCACCTATCTGTTCAAGCACGCGCTGGTGCGCGACGCCGCCTATGAGAGCCTGCTCAAGACCCGGCGCATCGCCCTGCATGCCGGACTTCTCGACGTATTGGAGAAGCAGGGCGACGCCGCAGCCGAGGTGAAGGCGCAACACGCCGAGGCGGCGGGCCTCGTCGAGCGGGCGCTCGGCTATTGGGAACAGGCCGGCGCGCAGGCACTGGCGAAGCCCGCCTACAAGGAGGCGATCGCCAGCTTCGAGAACGCCATCCGTTTGTGCCGAATGCTCGGCGCCACGCAGCAATGGAAACGCCGCGAGCAGGCGCTGCAGCTGCAGCTCGGTCAGGCACTGATCGCGAATCTCGGCTTCCAGGCCCCGGCAACGTTGCGCGCCTTCGAGCTTGCGCTGGCGCTGGCCGACGAAATTGGCGATATGTCGTTGCAGATCCCGGCGTTGTACGGGCAATGGGCCGGCAACTACATCGCGGGCACGGGGTCGTTCGAGCTGGCCCAGCGGTTCGCCGCGCTGGTCGAGACGCGAACCGAGAGCGGGCCGCGCCTCATCGGGCTCCGCGCAGTCGCACTGGAGCGCTTCAACGCGGGGCGCTTCGAGGAATCCCTGGCACTCGTGCGGAAGGCGCTCGAGAGCTACGACCCCGTGGCGCATGGCGATCTCCGCCATCGGTTCAGCCATGATCCGCGCACGGCCGCCGCGAACTACCACGCATGGAACCTCTGGCATCTGGGCTTCCCCGACCAGGCGGCTCAGGTCAACGAGGACAATCTGCGCTGGACCCGCGAGATCAACCACGCCAACACGACCGGCTTGATCCTGTGCTACGGGGCCAATCTCGTGCACATCTGGCTGCGCCGACCGGAGAAGGTAGAAAGTGGCGCACGCGAGGCGCTGCGCCTGGCCGAGGATATGTCGCTCGCGCTCTGGCACGCCTGGGCCCAGATCAATCTCGGCTGGGCCTTGTCGCAGCAGGGCGCCGCGCCGGGAATCGAGGAGATCGAGGCTGGACTGGAAGAGGCACGTCAGATCGGCGCCGGCCGGCTCGAACCCTTTCATCTCGGCCTCGCAGCAGATGCTTACGCTCGCGCCGGTCACCGCGACGAAGCCGGGGCCAGCCTTGCAAAGGCATTCTCGGCCCTGGCGCGTGGCCATCATTCCTATCTGACCGCCGATCTCCACCGCATGCGTGCGGCGCTGACGCTGAGCGCCGGGGATCGCGACGCCGCCGAAACGGATCTTCGCCGCGCGCTGGAGGTCGCGCGCGAGCAGGAGGCGCCGTCGCTGCAGCTGCGCGCCGCGCGCGACCTCGGGCGGCTTCTGGCCGAGCGCGGCGAACGGCGGCAGGCCGCCGACCTGCTCGCCCCGATCTACGGCGGATTCACCGAGGGCTTCGATACCGCTGACCTGGTCGAAGCCAAAGAGCTGTTGGAGCAGTTGCGATGATCGACATCGCGATGTGGCTCAAGCAGCTCGGGCTCGAGCGCTACGAGGCGGCGTTCCGCGAGAATGACGTGACGGCCGATATCCTGCGCGATCTGACGGAAGCGGATCTCGAGAAGCTTGGCCTGCCGCTTGGATCGCGCAAGAAACTGCTGAAGGCGATCGCCGCTCTCGATGCCGAGCCGACTGCGGTCGAGTCCTCCTCGACAGCGCCTGTGACGCCGCGTTCGCGCGAAGCCGAGCGCCGGCAGCTCACGGTGATGTTCGTCGACCTCGTCGGCTCGACGGCGCTGAGCCAGCGCCTCGATCCCGAGGAGATGCGCGACGTGCTGCGCGCCTACCAGAACACCGTGGCGGGCGAGATCAGCCGGCTGGACGGGTTCACGGCCAAGCTGATGGGCGACGGCGTGCTGGCCTATTTCGGCTGGCCGCGCACGCATGAGGACGAGGCGGAACGCGCGGTGCGCAGTGGGCTGGCGATCGTCGCGGCGGTGGCGAAGCTCAGCGGCGGCGGCGAGAAGCTCTCAGCGCGTGTCGGCATCGCCACTGGCCTGGTGGTCGTCGGCGATCTTGCCGGAGAAGGCGCCGCGCAGGAGCAGGCTGTCGTGGGCGACACGCCCAATCTGGCCGCGCGACTGCAAGGCGCGGCCGAGCCGGGGATGGTGGTGATCGCCGAGGCGACGCGCCGGCTGCTCGGCGACCTGTTCGAGCTGCGCGACCTGGGTGCGCAGAGCCTGAAGGGCATCGCCGAGCCGGTCCCCGCATTTGCGGTGCTCGGCGAGCGCGCGCTCGAGAGCCGGTTCGCGGCCCGGCAGGGCGACGGTGTTGCACCAATCGTCGGACGCGACCAAGAGCTGGCACTCCTGCTCGAGCGCTGGCGTCAGGCTCGCACCGGAGAGGGGCAGCTGGTGCTGCTGGTCGGCGAGGCCGGGATCGGCAAGAGCCGGATCATGGAGGCGCTGATCGACGCGGTGAGCGCCGATGATCATGTGCGCATCCGTTACCAATGCTCGCCTTACTACGCGGACTCGGCGCTCTATCCGGCGATCCAGCAGCTGACGCTGGCGGCCGGGCTCGACAGCGGCGACACGATCGCGACCAAGTTCGACAAGCTGGAGCGGCTTCTGGCCCAGGCCGGCACCGAAAGCAGCGAGGCCGCGCCGCTGCTCGCACCACTGCTCGGGCTGGCGGCCGAGAACCGCTATGGCCGGCTCGAGCTTTCGCCGCAGGTGCAACGCGCGCGAACCCTCGCGGCGCTGATCGGGCAGCTCGTCGGCCTCGCCCGGCTTCGGCCGGTGCTGTGGGTGATCGAGGACGCGCATTGGATCGACCCGACGACGGTCGAGTTGATCGAGCTGGCAATCGATCGCGTGAATACGGCGCGGGTGCTGATCCTGGTCACCGCCCGCCCGACCTTCGAGCAGCGCTTCGGCGGCCACCCGATGGTCACGCGGCTCACGCTCAACCGGCTCGGCCGCGAGCAGGTCGTGCGCATCGTCGATCGCATCACCGGCGGCAAGACGCTGCCCCCGGCGCTCCTCGACGAGATCGCTTCGCGCACCGACGGCGTGCCGCTGTTCGTCGAGGAGATGACCAAGGCGGTCCTGGAATCCGGCCAGTTGCGCGAGACCGAAAGCGGCTGGGTCCTCGACGGCCCGCTGCGGACGCTGGCCATCCCGACCAGCCTGCACGACTCGCTGATGGCCCGCCTCGACCGGTTGCAGCCGGTCAAGCAGGTGGCGCAGACCGCGGCCGCGATCGGCCGCGAGTTCGACCATCGGCTGCTGGCGGCGATCTCGCCGCTGCCCGGGCCGGAGCTCGAGGCCGCGCTCGACCGCCTGGTCGCTGCCGAGCTGGTGTTCCGCCGCGGCGTCCCGCCCGCGGCGCGCTACCTGTTCAAGCACGCGCTGGTGCGCGACGCCGCCTATGAGAGCCTGCTCAAGAGCCGGCGCCAGGAACTGCACGGCGCGATCGCGCGCGCCTTGCAGGAGCACTTCGCGGAGATCGCGCAGAACGAACCCGAGCTGCTCGCCCGCCACCTCACCGAGGCCGGCAAGCCTGAGGCGGCAGTGCCATACTGGCAGGCGGCCGGTGAACGGGCGGCGCGCGCCTCGGCCAATGCCGAGGCGGCGGCGCATTTCCGCCAGGCCATCGCGCTGCTCGCGGGCCTGCCCGTCAGCGACGAGCGACACAGGCTGGAACTGCAGCTGCAGATCCAGCTCGCCGGCTCGCTCATCGCGATCGAAGGCTACGGCGGCTCCTCAACGGTGGCCGCCTTTGCCCGGGCGCGGGAGCTGTTCGAGCATGTCGGCGATCCGACCCTGCACTTCCCGGTCCTCTACGGCGCGTGGGTCACCGTGATGATACGGGCGGAGCATGTGCGTGCGCTTGAGGTCGCGACCCAATTCGTGCAGATCGCACAAGGACAAGACGACACGGGTCCCACGCAGGTGGCGCATCGCATCCGCGGCTGGACGCTATTTTTTCTGGGGAAGTTCACGGAGGCGATGCCCGAACTGGAGCGGACACTCGCCCTGTATCAGCCCGATCGGCACGCGGACCTCGCGTACAAGTTTGGTCAGGATACGCGAGTCGCAGCCTTGATCCTCTGGTCCTTGGGGAAGTGGCAACTCGGCTTTCCCGACCAGGCGATCAAGGCAAGGGATGAGGCCATCGCGCATGGCAGGCGCAGCAACCACGCCAACAGCCTCGCCTACGCGCTCTACTTCGGGTGCGCGGTAGATTACGTCCTCGGCGCGTTCGATGTGGTCGGGCAACGAGCAAGTGAACTGGCGGTCGTTTCCGATCGGCATGGCATGGCGTTGTGGCGGGCTTGGGCACGCGTCGCGCTGGGTTGGCGCATGGCGCGAGAGGGCGAGGCCGGCTCCGGCATCGCCATGATTCGGCATGGTCTCGCGGAGCAGGATTCCACCGGCACCATGGTGTGGCGCCCGCACAATCTGCTGCTGCTCGCCGAGGCCCATCTCGCGCAAGGCGCGCTCGACGACGCGCTCGCCGCAGTGGACGCGGCACTCGCCGTCTCGACGCGCCAGCAGGAGCTATGGCTCGAACCGGAACTGCATCGCCGGCGCGCGGAAATCCTGCTGCGCCAGGGTGATCGCGTTGCCGACGCCCAGGCCTGCCTCGAGACCGCGCTCGCCATCGCCCGCCGCCGGCAGGCACGGTCCTGGGAGCTGCGCGCGGCCTGCGACATGGCGCGTCTCCTGGCCGAGCAGGGCAAGCGCCGGGAGGCGCATGACCTCGTCGCCGGAGTCTACGGCTGGTTCACCGAAGGTTTCGCCACCGCTGACCTGATCGCGGCCAAGGCGCTGCTGGAGGAACTCCGGTGAGTGCCACGCTCCGCGCCTGGCTTGTCTCCCAAGGGCCATGTCGAGATGTGCTGACAAAAGCCATCGAGGCCGGTTCTGCGTACCGCGATATGCCTCAAAGCGGAGCGCGCCAGAGGGCATATGTGAAATGTCGGTCTCAAGGGAAACCGGGCCATGTCGAGAGTGTGCGTCGCTGATCAATCCGACCAGCCGGGAATTGTCAGCGTGTTGACCCTGGCATTTTCGGATGACCCGGCCTGTC
>JANNTF010000179.1:0-1514 GCA_031403455.1 Alphaproteobacteria bacterium
ACATCGTCGGCTTCAACCTTCACGCGCACACGCTGATTGAGTTTCAGCGACAGCAGATTGTAGACGACGTCGAACCGCCGCTCACGTTCCGGCCAATCGACGGCGCATACATCCATCAAGCATTTGAATTCGCACTGGCTGTCATCGCGTAGGAACGTGAGCACTCGGGTGATGGAGGTGCCGTTGGCGACGACGGTCAATTCGTCATGCCGCTCCGATACCGACAACACGTCGTCGAACAATGTCGCGGCGATGTAGTCGCCGAGTTCCTTGAGCGCTGGATTCATGGGACCGCTCTCAACGCGCGATCGTGGTGGTACGGCGGATCTTCTTCTGCAGTTGAAGAACGCCGTACAGCAGCGCCTCAGCCGTCGGCGGACAGCCGGGAACATAGATGTCGACCGGGACGATGCGATCGCATCCACGCACGACGGAGTAAGAATAATGATAGTAGCCGCCGCCATTGGCACAGCTGCCCATCGAAATCACCCAACGCGGCTCGGCCATCTGGTCGTAGACCTTGCGCAATGCCGGCGCCATCTTGTTCGTCAGCGTGCCCGCGACGATCATGACGTCCGATTGGCGCGGACTTGGTCGAAAGACGATGCCGAAGCGATCGAAATCGTAGCGACTAGCGGCGCTCTGCATCATCTCGACAGCGCAGCAAGCAAGGCCGAAAGTCATCGGCCAAAGCGAGCCCGTGCGTGCCCATGCGACGAGCTTGTCGAGTTGTGCGACGACGAAACCCTTGTCATCGAGCTCATCGGTGACGGTTCGCAACAAGGCATCCTGTTGTGCACCCGGCATCAGGAGAGGCGATTGCGGCGCGATCACTCCCACTCGAGCGCCCCCTTCTTCCATTCGTAGATGAACCCGACGGTCAAAACGCCTAGGAAGACGATCATCGACCAGAAGCCGAACATGCCGACATCGCCGAGAGCCACAGCCCAGGGAAACAAGAACGCGACCTCGAGGTCGAAGATGATGAAGAGAATCGCCACCAGGTAGAAACGGACGTCGAACTGCTTGCGCGCATCATCAAATGCCTCGAACCCGCACTCGTACGCCGAAAGCTTCTCGGGATCAGGCTTCTGACGCCCGGCGACAATGGACGCAGCCACCATCACGCCCGCCAGGGCAAGGGCGATGCCGAGAAAAATCAGGATCGGCAGGTATTCGCGTAGCAACGCGTCCATCGGTTCCAAGACCGGCGTCACGCGGCCGAGCGCACAACGAACGCTCGATCAGACCACCGGCTCCCAAACATGCGAACGAAACGACGAATCTGTCCGTTTCACGGCCGGTTATAGAGAGGGTCCGCACTTTATGAAAGACTCCTTTCGCAACCCCAGGACCCCACGATCGCGGTCGCGCAATCTCGTTTGCCGCGAAGGGAGAAACAGCGCGATCTGCAGCTGCTAGCGCCCGGTCGGGCGAATATCGCTTTCACACGGATACATCGAAACTGGCGCGAGCGACGGGACTTGAACCCGCGGCCTCCGGCGTGACAGGCC
>JANNTF010000180.1:0-4809 GCA_031403455.1 Alphaproteobacteria bacterium
CCGAAGATCGTGGAGTTCGCGCTGCCGCCTTGCAGCGTGTGCCACGTTTCGATCGCCCATAGCGCCGCGCGGCGACGTCGGGCCTATCCTGCTCGGCTGCGCGTGCCGTTTTTTTTGACCGTCATCGCGTGGCGATCGAGAAAGCGCCAGACGGAACTCGACGCGAACCGCTCGCGGTGCTCGCGCGTCAGCATTCTAGACCTCGTCTTCGCTGACGCCCGCCGACCACGGGCTCATCACGTCGCCGACGCCCAAACGCGTATCGCCGTCCTGAAGCACGATCTGCGGGCAGGCAAAGCTGGTCGGATAGGCGAGCAGCTCCTGCAGCTTGGTCGGGAATTTCGCCGCGAGCGCGGCCTGGATCTCCGGCGCAAGGCGCGGATCCATCGAAACGAGTTCAGGGTCCGAGACGTCGATGCGCGGATGATGCGCCGCCGCCTCGAGGTCCAACCCATGATCGATCAGGAACGAGCTGATCTGGAACACGGCCGGCAGGATCTTGCGCCCGCCCGAGGCGCCGATCGCGAACCAGCCCTTGCCATCCTTGCGCGCGATCGCCGGGCACATGTTCGTCAGCGGACGCTTGCCCGGCGCCATCGAGTTGGGCTGTCCGGGGCGCGGGTCGAACCACATCACGCCGTTGTTCATGAGGATCCCGGTCTGGGGCAGCACCACGCGGCTGCCGAACAGCGATAGCAGCGTCTGCGTGATCGAGATCATGTTGCCGTGCCTGTCGACCGCGCAGAGATGCGTGGTGTGGGTGGCCGCGCCGGAGGTCTCGCCCATTTTCTCCAGACGCTCGGCATAGGCGCGACGCAGGCTGTCGGCATAGGCGACGAAGGCCGCAGCGCCGGGCCCTTTCGCGACGCCGCCAGCGGGCAGCCCGTCCAAGACTCGCTTGAAGGTCGGGCCTGCCGTGAGTCCGCCGGGCAGCGCCAGCTTGGCGCCGCGCCACTCGATCTCCAGCGGATCGACCAGACGAGCGTGGCTGTTGCGCAGATCATCGGCGTCGAGCGGCGCTCCGACCGCCCGGAAATCGGCGACGATGTCCTTCGCGATCGCGCCGTCGTAGAAATCGCGCGCACCGGCGCTCGCCAGACGCTTCATCGTCTCGGCGAGGCCGGCGAGCATCACGCGCTTCACCGGGCCTGCCGTGCTGGTGACCGCGGGAAGTCCACCGGGCAGATAGATCGCCGCAGAGCTCGGATAGCGGCTGAGCGCGGCGGCCTCGCCGGCGATCTTCAGCGTCGTCCACCAATCCGCCGGCAATCCGGCCTGCGCATGACCGATCGCGGGTTGCAGCAATTCGCTCCAGGGCTTGGAGCCGAAGGTCGCATGCGCCAGGCGCCAACCATCGACGAGGCTCGGCACCGCCATCGAGAGCGGTCCGTGGACGTTGCGGTCATCGACCACGCCAGGCCAGCCGAACAAATCCGCGGCGTGGCCGCCGGTCAACGGATAGTCGGCGGGGTTGAGATTGCGCGAGGCGACGGGCCCGCAATCGATGACTTGCGCGCGGCCCTTCTTGGCATCGTAGACCACCATGAAGCCGATGCCGCCGAGGCCGGAATTCCACGGCTCCAGCGCGGCCATGCACGCGGCAGTCGTGATCGCGGCATCGATGGCATTGCCGCCGCGCTTCAGCATCTCGGCGCCGGCGCGCGCTGCGTGCATGTTCTGGCTGGCGACGACCCCACCGCGGCCGCGGGCGACCGGCTTGCGAACGACCCAGTTCTGCACTTTCGGATTCGTCATGGCGTGACCTCAGGACAAGCGATTGAGTGAATAGGGCGCAGCATCGATCTCCGGCGCTGCGCCGCCGACGAGATCGGCGACCAGCTTTCCGCTGCCGCACGCAAAGGTCCAGCCGAGCGGGCCATGACCAGCGTTGATGAAAACACCCTTGACCGGCGTCGCGCCGACGAAAGGCGGGCCGTCGGGTGTGACCGGGCGCAGTCCCGTCCAGAACCGCGCACCGGCGCGCTGCGCCTGCTGGCCGAGTTCGGGAAACACGCCGTCGGCTGTCGTGAGGACATTGCGTGCGCGGCGTTCGTTCATCGCCGGGTCCCAGCCCGTGAACTCGGCCGTGCCCGCGATGCGCAGATTGCCGCCGAACGGTGCGATCGCGATCTTCAGCCCGTCATCCATGACCGCGATGCGCGGTGGATTGTTCCAACCCGCCAGCGGCACGGTCGCCGAATACCCCTTCACCGGATTGATCCAGACCTTGAAGCCGAGTTGCCGGGCCAAGGCCGGCGTCCAAGCTGCGGTCGCGAGCACCAAAGCGTCGGCTGCCTGACGGCCCTTGTCGGTGCGCACCGCGGTGAAGCGTCCGCCATCGATCTCCAATCCAACGACGCCCTCATCGAATCGATACGTGACACCCCGCTCGGCGCCGAGGCTTGCGAGCGCGGTCGTGAAGATGTGCGCGTCGCCGAATTCGTCGTCGGGATAGAGCACGCCGCCGGTGAGCTGGTCACCGATCGCCGTGAGCGCCGGCTCGACGCCGAGCGTGGCGGCGCGATCGAGCATCGCGTACTTGACGCCGTAGGGGGCGATCATCCGGGCGAAGGCGCCTTGCGCGTCCAGATCCTTCTGCGCGCGGAAGATCTTCATCGTGCCGTTGCTCTCGAACGGATAGGTGAGTCCCGTCGCCGCTCGCAGCGCCCGCAGATTGGCGAGGCTGTATTGCGCCAGCGCGACCCCGGCCAGCGTGTTGCGCTTCCAAGGCTCGGGCCGGGAGTTCATCAAAAATCGCAGGCCCCAGCCGATCATCCCCGGTACCGCCGAGAGCCGCAGCAGGAACGGCGAATCCTCCTTGCCGAGATAGTGGATCAGCTTGGCGACGATGCCCGGCGCGTTCCATGGATCCGGCTGGCTCGGCACCACCAGCCCGCCATTGGCGAAGCTGGTCTCCAGGCCGGGGCCCTCACGCCGCTCGATCACCGTCACGTCGTGGCCTTGCGCGCGCAGATACCAGGCGGCCGTGACGCCGGAGAGGCCGGCGCCGATGACGATGACGTGCATGGCGCTCAATCCAGTTTCGGGAACACCGGCGGCATCGCGCGTTCGAAGCCGCGCGCGATCCGCAGGACGCCGGCCTCGTCATGGAGACGACCGACGATCTGCAGCCCGACCGGCAAGCCCGCGGCCGTGAAGCCGCAGGGGATCGACGCCGCGGGGTGGCCGGTAATGTTGAACGGGTAGCTGAACGGGCTCCAATCCAGCCAGGTCTTCTCGGTCGCGGGATCGTCGAGATCCTGCCCCGCCTTGAGTGCCGGAATCGGCATCATCGGCGTGATCAGAGCGTCGAAGCGGCGGAAATAGAATTCGAGCGCGCGGCCGAGCGCGATGCGCACGACGTCGGCGTCGTACCAGTCGCTCATCGTCCAGCGTTTGCCGATCTCCGCCATCGCCCGGAAGCCAGGATCGAGCGCGCCCAGCCGGTCTTGCGGCAACGTGGCGTGCAGCTTGGCCGTCGCGCTCGACCAGATCACGAGTTCGGCATGCGTGCAGTCCGGGAGATCCGGATCGGCCTGTTCGACGATCGCGCCGAGCGCTGCCAAGGTTTTGGCGGCGGCGTCCACCCGTGCGCTGACGTCGCCATGCACTTTGTGTCGGCCGAGACTCGGGCTGTACCCCAGCTTGAGTCCGCGCACACCCGCATCGATTCCCGCGAGCCAATCCCGTCCATCATAGGGCAGGGCCGTCGGATCACGCGGGTCGGGGCGCTGAATGATATTCAGCATCAGGGCGCTGTCGCGTACCGTGCGCGTCATCGGCCCGACATGGGAAACTGTGCGATAGGCGCTTGCCGGATAGACTGGCACGCGCCCGAAATTCGCCTTGATGCCGAAGATGCCCGTGAACGCGGCGGGAATGCGGATCGATCCGGCGCCGTCCGACCCCTGGTGCAATGTGCCAAACCCGCAGGCTGCCGCAACCGCCGCACCGCCGGAACTACCGCCCGGCGAATGGGCGAGGTCCCAGGGATTGCGGGTGATCCCCGTCAGCGGCGAGTCGCAAAGCCCTTTCCAGCCAAATTCGGGCGAGGTCGTGTGGCCGATCAGGACCGCGCCGGCTTCGCGCAACCGCGCCGTCACCGGCGCATCCTCGGTCACAGGCGTCGCATCGATCAGTTTCGAGCCGCGCTGGCAGGGCCAGCCTTTGACGTAGTTCAGCGCCTTGATCGTGGTCGGTATGCCGTCGATCGGGGAAAGCGGCGCCGCGGCGGCATAGCGCGTCTCCGCCGCGCGGGCCTGCGCCAGGGCCCCTTCCGCATCCACCCGCGTGAAGGCGTTCACCGGAGCGCCGTGGCGCTCGATCCGTGCCAGGACCGCCTGCGTCACCTCGACCGGCGACAGGCGGCGCGCGGCAAATGCCCCGCCAAGATCCTCGGCGGTCATCAGGCATGGATCATTCACTCGCTGGCCCCTCCGGCATCTCGCTACCGTCCCGGGATCTTACCGACGCGGGGTCGCAGACGAAACGATGTCGACGACCTGGTTGATGCGTGCAGCCTAACGTCCCATATCGTTGCTTCAGTGGAGTGCCGATCCTGGGCTCTGCGGGCCCGCTTGCCTCGATGGAGGGAGCCAGATGTCGCGCCTGCCCATGTTCAATCATCCGCTGTTGCTCGGTTTCGATGAGTTCGAGCGGGTGCTCGATCGCATCTCGAAGCCCGGCGGCGAGGGATACCCGCCGTTCAACATCGAGCAGCGCGGCGAGGCCGGCATTCGCATCTCGCTCGCGGTCGCGGGCTTCACGCAGGTCGATCTGGCGGTCCAGGTCGAGGACAATCAACTCGTC
>JANNTF010000181.1:0-4553 GCA_031403455.1 Alphaproteobacteria bacterium
CCCGGAAGACATTCACGGCATGCACGCCGCCCGTGGAATCCTCACCGCGCGCGGCGGCATGACCAGCCACGCCGCCGTCGTCGCGCGCGGCATGGGCCGTCCCTGCGTGGCCGGCGCGGGCGAGATCCGCATCGACTACGCGGCGGGTCACATGACCATGCGCGAGAAGCGCGTGCAGGCCGGCGACAAGATCACCCTGGACGGCGCGACCGGAGAGGTCTTCGTCGGCGAGGTGCCGACCATTCAGCCGCAGCTCTCCGGTGAATTCGAGACGCTGATGAAATGGGCGGACGGGTTTCGCAAGCTCAAGGTCCGCACCAATGCGGAGACGCCGCTCGATGCGCGCACCGCGTTGGGCTTCGGGGCCGAGGGCATCGGCCTCTGTCGCACCGAGCACATGTTCTTCGATCCCGAGCGGATCCTGGCCGTGCGCGAGATGATCATGGCCGAGGACGGCCCGGGGCGGGCCCGCGCGCTCGCGAAAATCGAGCCGATGCAGCAACGCGATTTCGCCGAGCTGTTCAGCATCATGGCCGGGCTGCCGGTGACGATTCGCCTGCTCGATCCGCCGCTGCACGAATTCCTGCCGCAGCGCGAGGAGGATTTCATCGAGCTGGCGCAGCTGACCGGCAAGGATGTCGCCAGCGTCAAGGCGCGCGCGCAGCGGCTGCACGAATTCAACCCGATGCTGGGCCATCGCGGCTGTCGCCTGGCGGTCACCTATCCGGAGATCTACGCGATGCAGGCGCGCGCCATATTCGGCGCCGCGGTCGACGTGTTGCGATCCGGGGGCAAGGCGCCGTTGGTCGAAGTGATGATCCCGCTGGTGGCGATGAAGCGGGAACTCGATCTCATGCGCGACCTGGTCGCGCGCGAGCATGCGGCGATCAAGGAGTCGTCGGGCATCGATGTCGCCTATCAGCTCGGCACGATGATCGAGCTGCCGCGCGCCGCGTTGCGCGCCGGCGAGATCGCGGAGACGGCGGAGTTCTTCTCCTTCGGCACCAACGACCTGACGCAGACGACGTATGGACTCAGCCGCGACGATGCCGGCGCGTTCCTCGACGCCTATGAAAGCGCGAAGCTGATCAGCGTCGATCCGTTCGTGAGCCTCGATCAGGACGGCGTCGGCGAACTCGTGAAGATCGCCGTCGAGCGTGGCCGCGCCACTCGCGGCGGCATCAAGCTCGGGATCTGCGGCGAGCATGGCGGCGATCCCGCTTCGATCCGGTTCTGCGCCCGCGTCGGGCTGGACTACGTTTCGTGCTCACCCTACCGCGTGCCGATCGCGCGTCTCGCGGCGGCGCAGGCCGCGCTCGCCACGCCCGAGCGGCCGAGCCACAAGCATGCGCCGCAGCGCGCCGCGAGCGGCGATCGGCATCAACGCGTGCTGCTGGCCGCCGGTCGACGCCCCGCCGCCGCGCGTGTCTCGGTGGGCAAGACGGCAACGCGCGGCCCGGTGAAACTCGCGAAGCCGCCGGCCGCGAAGCAGGTGCTCAAGAAGGCGAAGCCCGCCAAGCCGAAATCGCGCGCGAAGCCCAAGGGCAAGCCGCCGAAGCGGCGCTGATCAGCGCAACGCCGAGAGGATATTGGCGTAGGCGTCGGTCCACGGCCGCGTGCCGCCATCCGCGACCAGACGCTGCCACGCCCCGCCGTCGAGCGCGGTGAGCGTGGCCTCGTCGCGGGCCAGTACGATCCAGTGCGATAGGCTGGCGAGATCGTTGGCATCTCGCGCGGATTTGCGAAACAGCTGCGTGCGGCCGACGAAACCCTCGGCCGCCGCGGTCGCCGCGATCACGGGCTCGAGACTCAGATACCGATTGGAGACGTTGAAGACCAGCAGGCCGCCGGGTGCGAGGCGTGTCGCGAAGAGCGCGAGGGCCTCGCGCGTGAGGAGATGCATCGGCACGCCGTCCGAGCTGAAGGCGTCCATGATCAGCAGGTCGAAGGCGCCAGAGGGACTCTGCCGCAGCGTCAGCCTGCCATCGCCGATGACGAGCCGCGCCGCGGGCGCGCAATCCGCGAGCAGCGTGAACAGCCGGCGATCGCGTGCGATGCGCGCGACCAGCGGATCGATCTCGAAGAAGGTCCAGCGCTGCCCGGGCTTGGCGTAGCAGGCGAGCGCGCCGGCGCCGAGGCCGACGACCCCGATCTCGGCATCGGCGAGACATTGCGCATAGGCGCGATGGAGCTGACCCATCGGGCCATCGGCGTCGTAATAGGCGAGCGGCTCGCGTCGTCGTGACGGCGCGAGGGATTGGGCGCCGTGCATCGTCGTGCCGTGCCAGAAGAACCGGAAGCGCTGGCCGGCATCATCGGAGACGCGAAACACGCCGAAGAAGCTGCGCTCCTGAAACAACGGCTTGAGCGGACTGGCGACCGGCGGGACGAGAACGCACGCGGCGACGGTGAGCGCATAGCGCCACGGCCGCGCGCGCGCGCTGAATACCAGGAGCGCGCCGCCGATCACGATCGCGAAGCCGACCAGGGCTTGGAGATTGCTGCCGCTCGGCTCGACGATGCGTCGCAGCGCGAGAAAGGCGAGCGCGGCCGCCGCCGGTCCCCAGAGATCCGGCCAACGCGGCAGGCGCGACTCAGGGCGCCAGGCGGCAACGAGGCAGGCGGCAGCGATGGCGATCGGATATTCGTGGATGTCGTCGAAGAGCATCGGCGCCACGAGCGCGATCGTCGTGCCGCCGAGCGCGCCGCCGGCGGAGAGGCAGATGTAGAACGATGTGAGATACGCGCTGTGGGGTCGCGCGCGCACCAAGGCGCCGTGGCAGAGCAGGGCGAGGACGAAGAAGCCGAGAATGTGGATGGCGAAGGCGACGAGCTTCGCACCGGGCAGCCATAAGGCGATGACCAGCGCCACGACCGCGAACGGCGCGATGCGCTGGGTCGCTGCGTGGGAGATCGGCGGCCGCCGCGCGAAGGCGATCACGAAAGTCAGCAAATAGAGCGTGAGCGGGAGGATCCAGAGCAGCGGCACCGCGGCGATGTCGGTCGTGATGTGGCCGGTGACGCCCAGCAGCAGCGCGGAGGGCACGGCCGCGAGCAGACTCCATCGCAGCCATTGGCCAGCACCGGGCGCGTCGGATGCCGATCGCGGGATGACGGGGCGGGGCAGCGCCGCGCCATTGCGCGTGGCGATCGCGCACAGGGCGATCAGGACGATCAGGATCAGATACGCCCCCGTCCAGATCGTCGATTGCTGGCCGAGATCGAAGCTGGATTCGATCAGGATCGGGTAGGCGAGCAGCGCGCCGACGCTGCCGACATTGCTTGCCGCGTAGAGGAAATAGGGGTCACGCGCATCGCCTTCCGTGCCACGCCCGAACCATGTCTGCAGCAGGGGCGCATTGGCCGCGAGCACGACGAACGGCAAGCCGACGCTCATGGCGAGCAGACCGAGCAGCCAGATGACAGGCGAGCCATCGCCGGGTGGCGCGAGCCCTGTCGGCAAGGCGAGCGGCAGGCTGATGAGTCCGATCGCCAGCGCGACGGGCTGCGCGACGCGTTGCACCGCGATCGGCATGCGCGCCGCAACGCCATGGGCCCAGACATAGCCGATCAGCAGCGCCAGTTGAAAAAACGCCATCGCCGTATTCCAGACCGCGGGGGCGCCGCCCAGCAGCGGGAGGGCGAGGCGCGCGAACATCGGCTGTACGGCGAACAACAGGAAAGCGCTGAGCCCGAGCGTGGCGGCGAAGAGCCATGTCCGCGGGCTGACCGAGGAACGCGTCATCCCGGCGTTCATGATGGCTTCGCGATCGTGATGCAACGCGTCTCTCCGCCCGTCGACCGGGGGAGATTGCCGCCGCGCGCGTTAACCGATCGTTAGCCTTGTCCGGCCGCGCGCCAGGCGGGCGCCGATACGGTCAGCCGCGCCGCGCCTGCGACGAGTTCACCGCCCGTTGCGGTGAGTTCGGCCAGCCGGTCGGTATGGATCAGCGCCAATCCGCGATCATTGAGGGCGCTGCGCATCTCGCCGGCTTTGGTGGCATTGAGGGTGATCTCCGTCCCAGGGGCGGGAATCGGCCCATCGATGCGCACGAGCATCAGTTCGCGCTTCACCAGGGCGCGGTATTTCATGCGCGCCGTCACTTCCTGCCCGACATAGCAGCCCTTCTTCCAGTCGACGCCGTTGAGTTCGTCGAAGCCGTTTTCCAGCAGCAAGGCGCGTTCGATCTTGAGATCGCGGCTGCCATCGGGCACGCCGAGCGACAGCCGCCAGGCATCGTAATCGGCAAAGCTGCCCGCTCTGAAACCCGACGCCGCGAGTTCGGGGATCGCGGCGGGCGGCACGAGCGCGCGCACCCCCAGTTCGCGCAACCGCGGATCGACGAAGGCGATGCCGCCCAGATAGGGCGCCGCCGAGCCGGCCGCTGCCGTCAGGCCGAAATCCTCGGCGCAGGACGGGCCGAAGGCGGCGACGACGGCGAATTCGTCGCCGAGCGAAGCCAGCGCGATCTTCGCGCGCAGCTTGTACATGGCGAGCCGCTTGCGCAGGTCGTCGAGACGCGCGGCTTCGGTTTCGAGCAGCAGCCTGTCGC
>JANNTF010000182.1:0-1912 GCA_031403455.1 Alphaproteobacteria bacterium
TCGAGCGCGGCGTGCTCAAGGAGCCGCCGGATGTGATGCCAGGAGAGGGTTATCGGGTTCTTGTACCCGCGGTCGACGCGGACGGCAATGACATCGCGGGCGCGCGGGCGCCGATGGTCGTGGCGCCGCTCGCCACCTATACCGGCTGGAATCTGCGCGCGCGCGGGTTCGGGCAGGGCGCGATGCACGAGTTCACGGGCAGCACGATTCCCCTGCCGGAGACGGCCGAGGATCGCGCGCAGACCGGCGATCCGCGCCGCGCCGTGACCGAGCGCTATGCGGATGCGGCGGCTTATGTCGCGGCGATCGGCGCGGCGGCGCGCGATCTGGTCGCCGCGGGTCTGATGCTGGAGGAAGACGTCGAGCGTTGCATCGCGGCCGCTGCGCGCTGGGGCGCGCCGCGCCATGCGGTCGCGCTCGATTGAGTGCGCCGGCTCAGGGCCAGCTCGGGCGCTCGAGCGCGAAGACGTCGCCGACGCGCGTGTAGTCCATGTAGCCGAGACGGCCGATCGGCTGCATGCGGGCGTAGTCGATCTTGCCGTCGACGATGATGTGATCGGCGATGTGCACGCCGAGCACCTCGCCGATGATCAGCGTATTGGGCGCGCGCGGATCGGGCGACAGCAGCTTGACCGATTGCACGTAGCGGCATTCGAGATGGACCGGGCTCTCCTTGACCCGCGGCGGCTTGACCAGCATCGCGGCTTCCGGCGTCACGCCCGCGATGGTGAATTCGTCGATCTCGCGCGGCGCTGGCGCGGAGCTGCGGTTCATCTCCACACGCAGATCCCAGGTCGCGAGATTGACGACGAACTCCTTGGTCGCCTCGATGTTGCTGACCGTGTCCTTCAGCCCGCCATCGGCCGAATGGGCGCCGGTCGACGAGAAGATCACCTGCGGCGGCACATACGCCACGGCGTTGAAGAAGGAATAGGGTGCGAGATTGACCACGCCCTTCGCGTCGATCGACGAGATCCAGCCGATCGGTCGCGGCACGACGATGGCATTGAACGGATTGTGCTTGAGCCCATGCGGCTGATCGGTGCGATAGAACATGGCGCGCAGAGGACCAATTCCTGCCCGGCTTTTCAAGCCGCCCGAACAGGCCCCCACCCAGGAGCGGATCGATGAACGCGGAAGTCAAACAGCTGGCCGAGCAACTCCTGCACACCGGCTTCGATAGTTTGCCCGAACGCGATCGCCGCGTGCTGACGCGCATCGCCAAGCGGATGCATATCAGCCGCGATCTTCACGCGGAGTTTCAGGGCGGATCGAGTTACGGCGAGCGACTCGCCGACCGGGTCGCGGAACTCGGCGGATCATGGGGTTTCATCATCCTGTTCGGCGTGTTTCTCGTGGCCTGGGTCGTGCTCAACGGCGTGGTCTTCGCGGGGCTTGCCGTCGATCCTTATCCGTTCATCTTCCTCAATCTCATTCTTTCGATGCTCGCCGCGATCCAGGCGCCGGTGATCATGATGTCGCAGAACCGCCAATCCGCGAAGGATCGCCTCGCCGCCGCGCATGACTACGAGGTCAACCTGAAAGCCGAACTCGAGATCATGGCGCTGCACGAGAAATTCGATCAGCTACGCAACCGTCACCTCACCGAGATCCTCGCCGCGCAGCAAGAACAGATCCGCCTGCTGACCGCGCTGATGGAGCAGCGGCCCGGCCGCTGACCACTCACCACCCCGCGCACGCTTCGCCGCGCTGCCCCTCCTCGAGTTGAGCTACGGGATGCACATATCTTCCGGGCTCACGACAGCCGGTACTCGTCGCCCCTCCTCGACTCGAGGAGGGGCAGCGCGCGAAGCGCGCGGGGTGGTGAGTCCACGGCTGTACGTCGTACGCGTCGATGGCGGCACGCCGGCGCGGCGCCAAGCTGGAGCAATGGGCAAAATCAACAATCGCA
>JANNTF010000183.1:0-3046 GCA_031403455.1 Alphaproteobacteria bacterium
GATTCCATGAAGCTTCATCGATATCTCGCTATGTGGGATTTAATCTCAAGATATGAGCTTGAGGAGATGCGCGCGGCTTGTCAATCGAACGAGATGAATATCGACCCGTACCCACTGCGTGCCGTCAGGGCGAGCGCCACGGCCGCGACGTATCGAGCGCGATCGGCTGCCTGAGGATCACATTGTCGGCCTGAGTCGAGAGGCCGCTCACGAGCGTCGTCAGCGCGAAGATCTTGTTGCCCACGAAGGTCACGGCGATCCCGCTGCGGTTGAGCACGCCCGTACCGCGACCGCCGAAATTCTCGATCACGTTTCGCCGCACGCTCAGCGACGACCCCGGGTAGGGCGCGCTCTCGGTGCTGAACGAGATGATCGCGCGATTGGGACTGTTCGGTCCCTGCACGATCACATTGTCGGTGATCGACGCCACGCCGCCATTGGGCAGATCGATGCTGTAGCTGATCTCGCCATCGTTGTCGTAGACGCGTGAACCGGTGATGATCGTTTCGAGCGCACGGCTCTTGATCATGTTGCCGTTGATGCCGTCATGAAAGTAACTGTTGCGGATCTCGACGCGCGCGATGCGTCCGATATAGATCGAATGGGCCTGATCGTCGGGCGGCACGTGATGGGCGAATTCGGAATTGCGGATCTGAATAGTCCCGGTCGGCACCGGCGCGGCGAGGATATGAGTCTCGTTGTCATGGAAGAAACAATTCGTGACGACGAGATTGCCACCCTGGTAGCGGATGCCGGCGCCGTTGCGGTCGCGGACTTTGGCGCCGCTGAATTCCAGATTTTCGATCCGCAGATCCTTGTTGCTGACGAGGATCGCCTTGCCGTTCGGGGGCTCGATCGTGGCCACCAGTTTCACCATGCCGCCGACGCCGACGATGCTGATCCTCGCGTTGATGGTCGCGAAGTCGTTGGTGTAGGTCCCGGCCTGCACACGGATCGTGTCGCCGTCACGCGCCGCGGCAATCGCAGCGGATAAGCGCTTGAACCGATGATCGGGCCCGACCTGCAGCACGCCTGGCGTGGCGCTTTGCGCGATCGAGACGGCGTCGCGCTCGGCGCCCCGGTCCTGCGCCAGGCCGGCGCTCATGCACAGGGACAAGACGAACACGACGGCTGCGATCTTCTCGCGCATCATGGCCTCGTCACCTCTCGGCCGCGTGCAGCGCACCGGTCCACCCCAGACGCCGGGAGATGTCCTGCGCCGCATCGATCACCAGCGGCGCCAACTGGGTGATCCGCTTCGCCGGCAACCGTGCGGTCGCGGCGGTCACGCTGATGGCCGCGAAGACGAGACCCGATCGATCGCGGATCGGCGCGCCGATGCAGCGCACGCCGACGCGATGCTCGCCGTCATCCAATGCATAGCCGAGCTTGACGACGCGCAAGAGGTCGGCGCGCAACGAGCGCGGATCGGCGAGCGTCGTCCGGGTAAAGCGCGCCAGCGGCGCCGCACACACGCGGTCGATGATCGGGTCGGCTTGAAATGCCAGCATCGCCTTGCCGACCGCGGTGCAATGCGCGGGGGCATGCTCGGTCTCGGTCACGATGCTGCGATGGGCGGGGTCGCTGTCCTTGCGTGCGATCACCACCGCGCTGAAGCCATCGAACAGCGCGAGGTGAACGCTTTCACAGCTCAGCCGCATGAGGCGATCGATCGCGGGCCCTGCCTCGCGATGCAGATCGAGATTGGCGAGCGCGAGGCTGCCAAGCGCGAACAGGCGCAATCCCAACCGATATTCGCCGCGCGCGCCATCCTGCGCCAGCAACCCCTTGCTCGCGAGCGCGCGCAGGAAGCGATGCGCGGTCGCACGGGGCAGCCCGGTCGCCGCGCAGATCGCCGGCAGCGACATGCGGCGTTGCTCGGGAGAAAAGCAGCCCAGCACCGCCAGCGCCTTGTCGAGCGTGCCAAGATCACCTGGCGATCGCCGCGCGGGCGCGGCTGGCTTCTTGACGGCCATGGTCAGCTTCGCCGCAGCTTCTGCGCGGCCACCAGGCCCGCCGCGAGCACGAGGCCCAGCGCCTTCACCCAGACGATGTGCTGCGGTTCGAGCCGGGCCGACGCGGCGTCGATGATGCTCGGAAACAGCAACGCGACGCCCACCAGGAGACCGACGGCGCGAAGCCACGTCGGCACGCGCCCGAACAGCCAGCCTTGCGCGCATACGGCAACGCCGACGATGCCGACGGCCGTGGTAAACGTGACCCAGACCACCTCGAACCAGTTGCCGCTCTTGGGCACTTCGAGGAGCAGGCCGACACCCAGCGGATCGAGCACGAACACGAACGGCACGAGGAAGGCCGGCATCGTGTATTTCCAGGATTGCAGAGTCGTCACGTAAGGGTTCCCGCCCGTGATCGCCGCCGCGGCGAAAGGCGACAGCGCCGTGGGGGGCGACACCTCGGACAGCACCGCGTAGTAGAAGATGAACATGTGGGCGGCGAAATCCGGTACGCCGAGCTGGATCAGCGCAGGCGCCGCGATTACCGCGCAGATGATGTAGCTGGCGGTGACCGGAACCGCGAGCCCGACGATCCAGACGATCAGCGCCGTGTAGACCGCGGTCAACACCACGCTGCCGCCCGCATAAGCGATGGCGATGGCGCTGAACTTCAGTCCGAGCCCCGTGAGCGTGACGACACCGACGATGATTCCCGCCGCCGCGCATGTCGCCGCCGTGCCGAGGACGCCGATCGTGCCGTTCGCGAGCGCGTCGACGAGGCGCCTGGGCGTCAAGGCGGTCTCGCGCGATAGGTAACTGACAGCTGCTGCGAGCACGATGGCGTAGAACACCGACAAGGTCGGCGAATAGCCGAGCACCATCAGCACGACGACGGAGATCAGCGATGTAAAATGGAATCCCTGACGCCGGATCAGCGACCACAATGTCGCGCGTTTGCCGAGATCGGTCGTCGTGATGGCGAAGATGCCGGCATCCATCTCCACCATCACGAGCAGCGTGAAGTAGTAGAGCAGCGTCGGCACCATCGCCATGCGGATGACATCGAGATACGAGATCTTCAGGAACTC
>JANNTF010000184.1:0-1261 GCA_031403455.1 Alphaproteobacteria bacterium
TTGTTGCCGTCGCCCGACCACGCGACGGTCTTGCCCCTGATGGCGCCGCGATGCTCCTCGAACGTCATCACATCGGCCATCACCTGGCAGGGATGGGTGCGCTCGGTCAGGCCGTTGATGACCGGCACGGTCGCGAATTTCGCCATCTCGGTGAGCCGTGCATGCGACGTGGTGCGCAGCATGATCGCATCGCAGTAGCGCGACAGGACACGCGCGGTATCGGCGATGGTCTCGCCGCGGCCGAGCTGGGTGTCGGCCGGCGTGAGGATCACCGCGTCGCCGCCGAGCTGGCGAATGGCGACTTCGAACGACACGCGCGTGCGTGTGGAGGGTTTCTCGAAGATCATCGCCAGCGACTTGCCGGCCAGCGGTTTGATCGTGCCGCCCGGGGGCTCACGACGCTTATGGGCGGTCGCCAGCGTGATGATCTGCCGCAGCGTGGGCGCGTCGAGCTTGTCGAGATCGAGGAAATGCCGAGGGGGAAACAGCGTCGTCACCACAATTCATCCCGTCTTGCGCAGCTTCCGCGTCAGCTCGGCGGCGGCTTTCTCGATGATCTCGCAGGCCTCGGTCACGTGGCGCGCCTCGGCGATGAGCGGGGGCAGCATCCGCACGACGTTGTCGCCGGCATTGACGGTGAGCAGCCCATGCCCGCGCAGCGCCGCGCCGACATCGCCCTGCGGCAGCTTGCATTTCAAGCCCAGCATCAGGCCCTGGCCACGCACTTCCTCGAACACATCCGGGAAGCGCGAGACGATGCCCTGCAGTTGCTGGGTCAGATGGCTGCCGACCTGCTGCACGTGATCCATGAAGCCGGGTGCCAGCATGACGTCGAGCACGGCGTTGGCGCACGCCATCGCCAAGGGATTGCCGCCATAGGTCGAGCCATGCGTGCCCGCCGTCATGCCGGCCGCGGCCTTCGCCGTGGCCAGGCAGGCGCCGACCGGGAATCCACCGCCCAGCGCCTTGGCGACCGCCATTACGTCGGGCGTCACACCCGCCCATTCATGCGCGAACAAGCGGCCGGTGCGCCCCATGCCGCATTGGATCTCGTCGAAGAACAGCAGCAATCCATGCTTGTCGCAGAGCTCGCGAAGCCCGCGCAGGCATTGCGTCGGCACGGGGCGGATACCGCCTTCGCCCTGGATCGGCTCGATCAGGATGCCCGCCGTCTCCGGGCCGATCGCCGCCTCCAGCGCCTTATGGTCGCCGAACGGGACCTGGTCGAAGCCTTCCACCTTGGGCCCGAAGCCTTCGAGAT
>JANNTF010000185.1:0-7526 GCA_031403455.1 Alphaproteobacteria bacterium
TTCGACCTGACCGAAGGCGCTGAGCGCGGTCTCGATATGTTCGGGCGCGATCCCCACACCCGTATCCTGGACTTCGATCTCCATGCCTTGTTCTGGCGCATACCGCGCCGTGATCACAATCCTGCCCTCGGCCGAGGTGAATTTGATCGCGTTCGACAGCAGGTTGATCAGCACCTGAACCAGCGCACGCTCGTCCCCCTTGAGCAATGGAAGCCCGGGCATGAGCTCTTGCTGCAGCGCCGGGCCGGCCTCGCCGCGCACGCCGATCGCGACACGCACGGCCTCGCCGATCAGCTGCTGCACGTCGCACACGGATTCGTTCAAGGTGAAGTGGCCCGCTTCGACCTTCGAGAGATCGAGCACATCATTGATGATCGACAGCAGATGCTGGCCCGCGTGACGAATGTCGCCGGCATAGCTGACGTAGCGCCCGTTGCCGACGGACCCGAACATCTCGCGCTCGATGATTTCGGCAAACCCGATGACCGCATTCAACGGCGTCCGCAATTCGTGACTCATGTTGGCGAGGAAGGCGCTCTTCGCATCATTGGCGCGCTCCGCGGCATCTTTCGCCTGCTGGAGATCCAGCTCGATGCGTTTCTGTTCCGTGATGTCGACGCGCAGGGCGCAATGGCCTCCACTGGCCGTCGGCGTGTTGTGCAGCAGGAGCCAGCGGCCATCGGATAGCGCGACCTCGTGTGAGACCGGTCGATCGCAGAACTCCGCCATGCGCTCCTGCACCCATTCCTCCTCCCGACCTTTCGCTTCGGGAAACAGGCCGTTGCGGAGATTCGCCCAGGCGAGATCCTGGATCGGCGTGCCGGGCACCAGCATCCCTGTGAGTCCGGGGTAGATGTCACGCATCACCGAGTTCGCCGCGACCAGACATTTATGCCGGTCGAGCAGCAGGAGGCCATCGCTCAACCCATCGATCGCACTGGCAAGCTCGGCCTGCGTTTCGGCGGCGCGCCGCTCGGCCGCGTCGCGCGCGCGCGTCAGCAGGTTGCGTTCCGTGACGTCGACCGAGATCGTTCCGATGCCGACGATCCGACCGCGACCATCATGCAGCGGCACTTTGGTGACGAGCCAATCGTTGATCGTGCCGTCGGCCGAAGGCAGGCGCTCAGCCAACCGCTTCACCGGCAAACCGGTCCGCAGGACTTCATCATCCAGCCGCGGCCCGTGACGGCCAGGACCGACGAGCGACTCCAGGCGCTGACCGCAAATAGTCTCTGGCGCCGCGCCCAGGAACGCCGCTTGCGTCGCGTTGGCGTAGACGAAGCGACGATCGCGATCCTTGATGCTGACCGGTACGGGCATCGCGTCGCACAGGGCGCGCAACGCCAATGCCTGATCGGCCACGACGCGGTTCACCCGGTGCGTACGCCAGAAGCCGAGCGCGAGACCGGCAGCCAATCCAATCCCGGTACAGCAGATCGCGCCAAGCATCAGAACGGCCAGATCGGGAGTCGAGGACAGCCAGCTTGCCATGCCGACGGCCACGGCCGCGGCGCAGACCAGAGCGAACGCAACCCTGCGCATGTCGGCAAGTAACTCGGTTTCCCAGACTCGTCCCATCACGGCCCCCTGCGGAACGGATGGATCAGTCGCCAGTGCCACCCGTGGTCATGGTCTGGCAACTTTGGTTAACGAGGCGTTAACGCTGCGCCGCCTCACGCATTGCGCAGCAAAGGCGCCGGCTTCTGACCGAGCGCACGCCAGGTGCCGGCCAGGCCGATCGCGATGACGGCGGCGATCGCTGTTGCAATCACGCCTGCAACGGTCCAGGGCAGCCAACTGAAATCGACGCGCAGATAGAATGTGACGAGGAACCAGGCAGCCACGCTCCCCAGCATCGCCGCGACACCCGAGACCGCCAACCCGATCAGGCCGAACTCCACCAGCAAGGCGCGCAACACCTCACGCCGGCGCGCGCCAAGCACTTTCAGGATCACCGCATCGAAGATGCGCCGGCGCTGCGTGGCCGCGACCGCACCAGCCAGGGTGAGCGCGCCGGCGAGCAGCGTCACCGCCGCCGTCAGACGCGCAGCGTTCGCGATGCTCCCGAGTACGCCTTCCACCGCCGCCAGGGCATCGCGGATGCGGATCGACGACACGTTCGGCAGGCGCGCCGAGATCACGCGCTCCAGACCGTCCTCATGCTGACGCTCGACCTGCGCGGTTGCGATCCAGGTCTGCGGTGCGCCTTCGAGCGTGCCGGGCGCGAAGATCAGCGTGAAGTTGATGCCGAGGCTGGTCCAGTCGATGGCGCGGAGATTGGCGATCCGGGCCGTCACCTCGCGCCCGAGGATGTTGATCGTGATCGTATCGCCCAGCCCGAGTCCCATCCCCTTGGCGATCTGGGCATCGAACGAAACCAGCGGCGGGCCGCGATAGTCACTCGGCCACCAGGTCCCGGCGACGAGACGCGCATCACGCGGCATTTCACCCGCATAGGTGAGGCCGCGATCCGAGCCGATCGCCCATTGCGCGTCCGGCGCCACCACCGCGCGTTCGACCGGCACGCCGTTGAGCGCGATGATGCGGCCGCGCAGGCTGGGCACGCGTTGCACCACACCGATTCCAGGCGCGCCGCGCACCACGTCGTCGAAGACCGCAAGCTGGTCTGGCTGGATGTCGATGAAGAAGAAGCTCGGCGCGATCGCGGGCAGCTGGGTCTGCAGCGCGCGCTCGAAATTCCCGTGCACCAGGGAGATGATCGTCAGCACCGTCAGGCCGAGACCGAGCGACAGCACGACACCGGTCAAATTGCCGCCGGGGCGATGGAGGTTGGCGAGCGCGAGCCGCAGCATCGGGCTGCGCGGAGTCGGCGTCAGCCGCGCCGAGCGCGCGATCAACGACGCGGCGATACGGAAAATGACGAAGGTCCCGGCCGCGCCGGCGACGAACGCCGCGCCAAGCGCCCGATCGAGGGATGTGCCGATGGCCAGCCCTGCCAGGCCAAGAACGGCCACCACGGCGATGATGAGCACATCGGCGCGCGGCCGCACGCGCGGCGGCGAGATGAGGGCGCGGAACAAGGCGCCGGCCGGGACTTCACGCGCCCGCGCGATCGGCCACAGCGCGAAGGAGAAGGCGACGAGGAGTCCGTACAGCGTCGCAAGGACGAGCGGCAGCGCGAACACACGCGTGCGCACACCAAGACCCAGCGCATCGGTGATGAAGGGCGCGACGACCAGCGGCACCATGGCGCCGAACGCCAGCCCGATCACGATGCCGAGGGCGGCCATCGCCATGACCTGGATGAGATAAATCCGCAGCACGACTCCGCTCGGCGCGCCGATGCATTTCAGGGTCGCGATGGTGGTCGTCTTGCCGTCGATGAAGCTGCGCACGGCGTTCGCCACACCCACACCGCCGACGAGCAGCGCCGTCAGCCCGACCAGGGTCAGGAACATCGCGATGCGATCGACCCAACGCTGCAGCCCGGGCGTGGCATCGGCCATGCCGCGAATGCGCCAGCCCGCCTGCGGAAACCGGCTCTTGAGATCTTCGACGAATTGCGTCCCGTCGGCGCCGAGCGGGAGCGCGACGCGATACTGCCAACGAATCAGGCTGCCGGGCTGGACGAGTCCCGTGGCCGGCAGGCTCTCGATCGCCACCATCACCCGTGGCCCCAGGGTGAAGACATTGGCGCTGCGATCGGGCTCGCGCTCGATGACACCGCGCACGGCGTACTCGGCGTCGCCGACCTGGATGCGATCGCCGACCGCGACGCCGAGCCGGACCAGTGTCGCGCGCTCGACGACCGCCCCCCAGACGCCGTCGCGGCGATCCAGCAATCCCTGCAATGAGCCGGCCACCGACACGCGCATGGCGCCGATCAAGGGGTTGGCGACATCGACCGCCTTGAGCTCGACAAGCGTGCGGGCATCGGCCGTGCGCGCCATCGCCCGCATCTCGGCCACCGTCGACAGGCGCCCCGCGCGCGCGAGATACGCGAACTGCTCCGCATTGGCCTCGCGATGCGTGAACGAGAGTTCGACATCGCCGCCAAGCAGCAGCCTGGCATCCTCGCGCAGCGCCTGCGTGACAGCGGACGAGAGCGAGCCCACGCCAGCGATCGCGGCCACGCCGAGCGCGAGACAAGCCAGAAATACGCGAAAGCCCTTGATGCCGCCGCGCAGCTCGCGGCGCGCGAGCACCAGCGCGACGCGCCAGCTCTCCAGTTGAGCGCTCACGCGCGCGCCGCCATGGCGGGCGCGCCCGTGTCGGCGATGCGGCCATCCTGCATGCGCGCGATGCGCGAACAGCGGCGCGCGAGCTCTCCGTCATGGGTGATCAGGATCAGGGTCGCGCCGCGCGCGCGCGCGAGGTCGAACATCAGCTCGATGATCTGCTGGCCGGTCTCGCGATCGAGATTTCCCGTCGGCTCGTCCGCCAGCAGCAGCTCGGGCTCGATCACGATGGCGCGCGCCAATGCGACGCGCTGTTGCTCGCCGCCGGAGAGCTGGCCTGGATAATGGGTCAGACGATGGCCGAGGCCGACCGAAGCGAGCGCGGTATCGGCACGCGCGAAGGCATCGCGAACACCCGCAAACTCGAGCGGAATGGCGACATTCTCGCGCACCGTCATGGTCGCCACGAGGTGGAAACCCTGGAAGACGATCCCTACGCGTTTGCGGCGGAACAACGCCAATCCATCTTCGTCCAGGGTATTGAGATCCTGGCCAGCTACCCGCACCAGACCGCTGGTTGCGCGCTCGAGGCCGGCGATCACCATCATCATCGTGGATTTGCCCGAGCCCGAGGGGCCGACGATCGCCAAAGTCTCGCCACGCGTGACCTGCAGATTGAGGCCGCGGAGGATGTTGACCTCGCCGGCCAGCGATTCAAGTTTGAGATGCACGTCGCGGATCTCGACGATAGCCTCGCCGATGAGGGATGACATGCAGGACACCAGGAGGAGATCGAGACACGCGATGCCGGAACGCACCACAACACGGGCGAGGGGATATGGGCGGCGCCCCATCCTTGTCAACGCGACCGTTCTGGTTGCCGCGTTTGGCGTCGGCGCGCGTGCGCAGGTACCGGCGCCGCGTTTGCTGCTCCTCGGCGACAGCCTGACCGCCGGTTATGGATTGCCGCAGGCGCAGGCTTTTCCGGCCCGGCTGCAGGCCGCGCTGACCAGGACGGGAGCGAAGACGGAGATCGTCAACGCGGGCGTATCGGGCGACACGAGCGCCGGCGGACTCGCGCGCCTCGACTGGGCGATCGGCGACAAGCCCCCGAGCCATGCGATCGTCGCGCTCGGCGCCAATGATGGACTGCGCGGCCTGCCGCCCGAGCAGATGGAAGCCAATCTCGATCAGATCGTCACGCGGCTGCGAAACCGCGGCACGCGGGTCATGCTGGCCGGCATCTACGCGCCGCCCAATCTGGGACGCGACTATGCGGAGCGCTTCAACGCCGTCTTCCCGACCCTGGCGCGCAAGCACGAAGTCGTTTTCTATCCGTTCTTCCTCGCGGGCGTGGCCGCCTTCGCCACGCTCAACCAGAGCGATGGGATCCACCCCAACGCGGCGGGAGTCGATGTGATCGTGGAGCGCATGCTGCCCGCCGTGCAGTCGCTGCTGGCGAGCTGAGCGGCTCCGATGTTCAAATTCGCGCACGCCGCCGGCGCCGAGGATTGGATGGCGCTCGCCGAGTCCTGCGTCGCGGAGCTGGGCGAGGTTCGCAACGCCACGCTCGGATTCGTCTACGCGACCGATTTCTTCGCCACCGAGTTCGATGCCATCGTCGCGCATCTGCGCTCGGCGACTGGCATCGAGACGTGGATCGGCACGGTGGGCATCGGGATCGTCGCGGGCGCCAGCGAGTATTTCGACATTCCCGCTCTCGCGACGATGGTGACCGACCTCACCGCGGAGAGGTTCCATCTCCTGCCGCCGTCCAGCGCCGATGCGCTGCCCACGGGCCTCGCCGCATGGACGCGCGCCCATGGACCAGCGGTTGCCGTCGTCCACGGCGATGGCCGCGATCAGCGCCTGAACGACCGCTTGGCCGACCTCACGGATCTCCCAGGCGCCTTCGTGGTCGGCGGCCTCGGCTCGACGCGCACGCCGATGCACCTCGTCGCCGGGGAGATCGGTCGTGGGCCGCTCGCGGGCATCGTCTTTGCGCGCGACGTCATCGTGGCGACGGGGCTGACGCAAGGTTGTGCGCCGATCGGACATGGACGACGGCGGATCACCAAGGCGGAGGGCAATGTCGTCCACACGCTTGACGAGAGACCGGCGATCGAGGCCCTGCAGGCCGATCTGCTGTCCTTGCCCGAGCAAGAGCGTGCGCTCGCCGTGCGGCGCCTGCACGTCGCCCTGCCGATCGTCGGCAGCGATGGCGCCGATTATCTGGTGCGCAATCTCGTCGGCATCGACGCGCAACGCGGCGCCATCATCATCGGCGACATGGCCGAGCCCGGGCGCGAGCTGATCTTCGTGCGGCGCGACACCGACGCCGCGACCATCGACCTCCACCGCATGGGACGCGAGACCCGCGCGCGCAGTCGCGCCGCGCCGCAGGCGGCGCTGTACTTCACCTGCCTCGCGCGCGGCCCCAACCTTTTCGGGCCCGATGGCGAGGAACTCGCCGCACTGCGCGCCGAGATCGGCGATGCGCCGCTGATCGGCCTGTTCTGCGACGGCGAGATTTCCAACGCGCGGCTCTACGGGTATACGGGCGTCCTCGCGCTGTTTTCCTGAAGCGCATCTGTGGGGGACGTCATCGATGGAGTACCGCCGTCTGGGCACGACTGATCTCGACGTGTCCGTCATCTGCCTCGGGACCATGACTTGGGGCGTTCAGAACAGCGAGGCCGACGCGCATGCGCAGCTCAACCGCGCCGTCGATCATCACGGCATCAACTTCATCGATACCGCGGAGATGTATCCGATCCCGCCGACCCGGGAGAATCAGGGCACGACCGAGCGCCATCTCGGCACCTGGTTGAAGGCGCGACCGGGCAAGCGCGCGAAGCTGGTGATCGCCACCAAAATCGTCGGCATGAACAACACCGCGCCCTACATGCGCGACGGCAAGGGAAGGCTCGACCGCGCCGCGATCATGACGGCGATCGAGGACTCGCTGCGCCGGCTGCAGATCGACGTGATCGATCTCTACCAGACGCATTCACCCGATCGCGCCTCCAATATCTTCGGCAGGCAGGACTATTTGCACACGCCGGAGAAGGACGGCACGCCCATCGAGGAGACGCTGCGCGCGCTGGAAGATCTCGTGAAGTCGGGCAAGGTGCGCCATGTCGGCGTCTCCAACGAGACGCCCTGGGGCATCCACGAGCACCTCAAGCACTCCCACGCGCACGCGTTGCCGCGCATCCAATCGATCCAGAATCCCTACAGCCTGCTCAACCGCAGCTTCGAGATCGGCCTCGCGGAGATGGCGATCCGGGAGCGCTGCGGCCTGCTCGCCTATTCACCTCTCGGCATGGGTCTGCTGTCGGGCAAATATCTCGATGGCGCGCGCCCGGCCGGCGCACGGCTGACGCT
>JANNTF010000186.1:0-24025 GCA_031403455.1 Alphaproteobacteria bacterium
CGGGGCGCACGAAGGCCCATAGCTCCAGCAGATCGAAAGCGGGAAAGGGATCGAGATTGAGACGCCGCGCGGTCGCCTTCACGTGCACGAGCAGCGGCGCGTGGCGCGCGAGCCGTGTCTGCGCCTGCGCGATTTCGAGCAGCTCGGCCGACGCGCCAGCTGCGCACCACGCGGCGCGCCCGCCCCGCGCGACCAGGGCGGCGGGGGCATCGCGGGATTCGAACGAGATGGCATCGTCGGTGAGCATGAACCTGCAGCAGACTATGCCGCAGCTCGGCGGCGGCGATACCGGTTCCAGGTTCCGAATCTGGAACCTCTTCTTGTGGCGACATTGCTGCGTTGGCGCGGGCCTTGCTAGGCTGCGCGCAGTTCACATCACGGGGAGACAGCGAGATGACATGTCCAAGAGCTTGGCTGCTGGCGATCGCTGCGACGGCAATGGCGGGCACGGCGTCGGCGCAGGATAAGGTCCGCTTCCAGACCGATTGGATCCCCTCGGGCGAGCACGCGATGTTCTACGGCGGCTGGCAGGCCGGACTGTTCGCCAAGGAAGGCATCGACGTCACGATCACGCGTGGCTACGGCTCGGGCGATACGGTCACTAAACTGGCAGCCGGCGCTTTCGAGTTCGGCATCGCGGATGTGTCGGCCGTGATGACGGCGCGGGCGCGCCAGAACATTCCGGTCAAGACCATTGCCGTCAACTACACCGCCTCGCCGCATTCGCTCTTCGTCCTCAAGAGCTCGGGCATCAGCACGTTCAAGGGGCTCGAGGGCAAGAAGATCGGCATCACGCCAGGCAACAGCCATAAATTCTATTTCCCGAAGGTCGCCGAGCGCGCCGGCACCGATCCGAACAAGATCGTCTGGGTGAACATGGATGGCGCGGCGATGGCGGCGCAGCTGATCGCGAAGAACATCGACGCCGCGCCGTTCTACTCGATCCATCACTACTACCAGAACAAGGCGGCCAAGTCGGCGGGCGAGGAGATCGTCGTGCTGCCCTTCGTGCAGACCGGCTTCGCGATCTACGCCGCGTCGGTGATCGCCACCGACAAGACGATCGCCGAGAAACCCGATCTGACGCGGCGCTTCCTGCGCGCGCGATCCGCAATTCCTACGAATGGGCGCGCGACAATCCCGAGGCGGCGTGCAAGGCGCATATCCAGCGCGTGCCCGAAGTCGCGCTCGACGATTGCATCGGCAGCGTCGGCGCGGTCATGAGCTTCGTCTTCACCGACCACGAGAAGCAATTTGGCTGGGGCAAGGAATCGGCGGAGCGCCTCGACTTCACCTGGAAAGTGGTTGCCGAATCGCAGGAGTTGAACGCGAGCTGGAATCACAGGCAGGCGATCGACACGTCGCTCATTCCGCCGAAGTGATCGCGCTCGACGAGGTCGGCAAATACTTCGTCAGCCGCGACGGCGATCGCGTCGTCGCGGTCGAGGACATCTCGCTCGCGGTCGCGCCGAACGAATTCGTCTGTCTGGTCGGCCCGTCGGGCTGCGGCAAGTCGACTCTGCTGCGGCTGGTCGGCGGGCTGATCGCGCCGACCAGCGGGCGCATCAGCGTCGCCGGCACGCCGGTCACCGAGCCGCGCGCCGAGACCGGCATCGTGTTCCAGACGCCGACCCTGCTGCCGTGGGCGAGCGTGATCGACAACGTGCTCTTCCCGCTGAAGATGATGGGGACCTACGACCGCGATGCGCGCGCGCGGGCGATGGATCTGCTCGCCCTGGTCGGCCTGTCCGGCTTCGAGCTCAAATATCCGCGCGAGCTTTCGGGCGGCATGCAGATGCGCGCCGGCATCTGCCGCGCGCTGATCCACGAGCCCGAGGTGCTGCTGATGGACGAGCCGTTCGGCGCGCTCGACGCGCTGACGCGCGAGGAGCTGACGCTCGAGCTCATGCGGATCTGGACCGAGCGACGCAAGACAGTGCTGTTCGTGACCCACTCGATTCCCGAAGCGGTCATGCTTGCCGACCGCGTCGTGGTGATGTCGCCGCGTCCGGGACGAATCGCCGAGATCGTGCCGATCCGTCTCGGGCGGCCGCGACAATTCGGCATGGAGGGCCTCGATGAGTTCCAAGCGGCAAGCCAGCGCATCCGCAAGCTCATCTTCGGCAATCGTCGCAGTGCCGCCGCGGCCTGAGCGCCGCCCGCTGCCGGGCTGGGTGATCGAAGTCGCGCTGCCGATCGCGACCATCGTCGCGCTGTTCGGGGCCTGGGAAGTCGCCTGCCACGTGCTCGCGATCCCCGCCTATCTGGTTCCCGCGCCGTCGGCGATCTGGAGCGAGACCACCGCTCTGGCAGGTCCGGTCGCGATGCACACGCTCGCGACCACACGCACGGTGCTGCTCGGCTTCCTGGCGTCGGTCGCGATCAGCCTCCCGCTCGCGGTGCTGCTGACCTCGTCGCGCGTGGTCGCGGCTGCGATCTATCCGCTGCTTGTCCTGACGCAGTCGATCCCGAAGGTCGCGCTGGCGCCGATCCTGGTGGTGGTGTTCGGCACCAGCGAGCTGCCGCGTGTCGTCGTCACCTTCCTGGTCGCGTTCTTCCCGCTGGTGTTGGCGATCGCCGCCGGGCTTGTCTCCGTGCCGCCCGAGCTGATCGAGCTCGGCCGCGCCTGCCGCGCGTCGCGCTGGGCCGAGCTCTGGCGCATCCGGCTGCCCTACGCGATCCCGTTCGTGTTCAGCGGCCTCAAATCCGCGATCGCGCTCTCGGTCGTCGGCGCCGTGGTCGCCGAGTTCGTCAACGCGGACCAGGGTCTCGGCTATCTGATCGTGACGTCGACGGCGTTCTTCAAGGTGCCGCTCGCCTGGGGCGCGCTGATCCTGCTCTCGCTCATGGGCATCGTGCTGTTCCAGCTCGTGGTCGTGGCCGAGCGCGTCTTCTTTCCGTGGTCGCCGGGCATCGAGAAGCCGACCGTCTAGCAAGGAGTCACTTCATGACCAAACCCCGCATGACCGTCCTGCGCGGCGGACGGCTCGTCGACATCCGCGGCCATCGCGCGCCGCCGACCGACATCCTGATCGCCGGCGACCAGATCGCGGATGTCGGCCCGCCCGGGTTGCCGGCGCCCGCCGACGCGGTGGTGATCGATGCGCGCGGCCGGCTCCTGCATCCCGGGCTGGTGAACGCGCACATGCATGGCCACGGCAATCTCGGGAAAGGCATGGGCGATCGCTGGACTCTCGAATTGCTGTTGACTGCCGGGCCGTGGATCAGCGGCAACCGCACGCTCGAGGACAAGTATCTCGGCACGCTGGTGGGCGCGATCGAGATGCTGCTAAAGGGTTGCACCGCCTGCTACGACCTGACCGCGGAGTTTCCGGCGCCGACGCCCGACGGCATCGCGGCCTGCGCGCGCGCCTATGCCGATGCCGGCATGCGCGCCGTGGTGGCGCCGATGATGGCGACCAACAGCTTCTTCGAGTCGATACCCGGATTGATGGACGTGCTGCCGCCGGCGCTGCAAACCGAGGTCGCGCGGCTCCGGGTCGCGCCCGCCGAGGCCAGCATCGCGGCGACGCGCAAGGTTCTCGAGCAGTGGCGCTTCGATCGCGACGTGCTGCGGCCGGCGGTCGCCCCGACCATCCCGCATCATTGCTCCGACGCCTTCATGACCGGGTGCGCCGAACTCGCGCGCGCGCATGACGTGGGCCTGCACATGCATGTGCAGGAATCCAAGGTGCAGGCGATCGTGGCGCTGCAGAAATACGGCAAGAGCGCGACCGCGCATCTGCAGGCGCTCGGCCTGCTCGGCCCGGATTTCGTGGTGGCGCACGGCGTCTGGCTCGACCATGACGACATGCGCCGCCTCGCCGATCACGGCAGCCATGTCGCCCACAACCCCGGCAGCAACATGCGGCTCGGCAACGGCCTGGCGGACATGCGCGGCATGCTCGACCGGCGACTCAATGTCGGGATCGGCACGGATGGCGCGAATTGTTCCGACAATCTCAACATGTACGAAGCGATGCGCCTGGCGTCCTTCGCCTCGAAGGTGCAGGGACCGGCGACCGAGCGCTGGATGACGACCGACGAGATCCTGGAGGCGGCGACGATCGGCGGCGCGCGCGCGCTCGGCTTCGGCGATCGCATCGGGCGCATCGCGCCGGGCTGCAAGGCCGACATCGTCTTCCTCGACACCACCAATGTGAATTGGATGCCGCTCAACGATCCCACCAATCAGCTCGTCCACAGCGAGGACGGCTCCGCGGTCCACTCCGTGATGGTCGGCGGCCGCATGGTCGTCGAGAATCGCAAGCCCGTGGGGATCGACATGACGCAGCTCGCCTTCAGGGTCGAGCAGGCGCGCGAGCGTCTCGAGGGCGCCAATGTCGGCAACAAGCAGCTCTACGAACGGCTCGCGAGCCTGGTGAACGCCTATTGTCCCGGCATGGCGCGCACGCCCTATCACATCGATCGCTTCGGCGGCGGTCACCACGACCACCAGCACGCGCACGCGCGCAGCCCGGGCGCCGGCGCCGCGCGCCACGAGCACGGCCCCACGCACACGCGCTGATGAGTCAGCGCGGGTTGTCCAACGGGTGCGTTTTTTAATCCCCGCGATGGAGCGTGGAGTTCTTCAAGCCTTGCGCTCGAGAGCAAGCTTGACGCCCAGCGCGACCAGCACGGCGCCGCTGGAGCGATAGGGCCAAGCCAGGACTAGCGGGCGCGATCGGAGCCAGCCGGACAATAGGCCAGCCGAGAAGCCGACCGGGGCCTTGACCAGAAACATGAGCGCGGCGAACACGAGCCCGAGCGCAAACACCGACAGCGTGGGGTGCGTGGAAGCGGGCAGGACGAATTGCGGCAGGAACGCGAAATAGAAGATCGCGATCTTGGAATTGGAGACGTTGGACAGCGCGCCATCACAAGGATCATGTCCCGCCCAGGTGTCACGATGAGGACGAGCGACGCCAGAATGAAAAGCAACCAGGTGACGTCGAGCATCGGCGAGATCCTTGGGGCGGGTGACACTTGAGTCGAGCCGCGAGCCGTCAGCTCGAGCGACGGATCAGGCCCCGCTTGGCAATGCATCGGGAAAACGATCAGGGACGAGATTCAAGTCGATACCCTTCTCGAGAAACGCCTTTAGTCCAGCGAGGACGAGCGTGAAACCCTCCGTAGAGCCGACGAGTTGTTCAATGATCGCATCAGCGTCTTCCGAAAATCCGGCGTTCACGATGCTGACGAACGCTGAGACATCTTATCGCATGCTGACCCCATTTTTCGTCGCCCCTCCTCGACTCGAGGAGGGGCAGCGCGGCGAAGCCGCGCGGGGTGGTGAGTCAGTGATCCGGCGCCACCTCGACATCTGCCACGACGCCAACGCGTTCATCTCCACCTCGTCGATTGCGAAGCGCGTCACACGGATCGCGCAGCAGCACCTCTGGGCGCGTGGTGGCGTGGCGCGAATGTTGCTTGTGACGTAACGCCGTGGACTCACCACCCAGGCGATCTCGCCTTCGCGAGATCGCCTGTCCCTCCTCATTCGAGGAGGGACGACGAGCACAGGCAGGCATTTCGCACGGGAGATAGGTGTATGCATCCCGTAGCTCGAGTCGAGGAGGGGCGACTTTGGATCTACGGCTTGCAATTGCTTTGGCGATCGTGTTGTTGCGCGGCCGATGGAGAGTCTTTTCAAGGACGCGGTCGCGCCGCTCACGGATTTCGTTCAGGCTCATGCGGAATGGGCGGGACCGATCGTGTTCGTGATCTGCTTTCTCGAATCGGTGTCGATCGTCAGCGCGTTCATTCCGGCGACCATCTTGCTGATCGGGATCGGTAGCCTGGCGACGGCTGGCGTGCTCGATCTCGGCGAGCTCTCGGCCTGGGGGATCGTCGGGTCGGGGCTCGGCTTCTGGATCAGCTATGAGGGCGGCAAGCGCTATGCACGCCAGATCTCGGCTCTGCCCTGGCTCGTGAAGCGCCCCGAGCTGGTCGCGCGCGGGCATGAATTCTTCACGCGCTGGGGCGGCATGGCGATCGTGGTCGGTCGCTTCGTCGGGCCGGGGCGCGTCGTGGTGCCGATGCTCGCCGGCACGCTCGGCGTCCAGCCACGCGCTTTCCATCTCGCGAACTGGCTTTCCGCCGTGGTCTGGGCGCCGCTGCTGCTCGCACCGACCGCGATCGGCGCCTGGCTCACGGCGTGGCTCGAGGGATTGCCCTCCGGGCTGCGCAGCTCGATCGCGCTCGCTGTGGTCGGGATCGTCACCATCCTCGTCGTGCGGTTCTTCAAGGGCCGGCAGTGAGCGCGCCGCTCAAGCCTTCTGCGCCGCCGCCTCCAGCCTGGCGTAATCGTCCTCGGTGCGCCCGCGGCAATCGCGCGCCTTGTGCTCGACGCCTTTGAGCAGCATGACGAGCGCATCGTTGTAGGGCGTGGGGACGCCGAGCTTGGCGCCTTCGTCGACGATCTTGGCATTGAGCGCGTCGATCTCCGTGCGCTTGCCGGCATCGACATGCTGCATCATCGAGGGGCGGCTGAATTTCTTGCGGCAATGCAGCTTCACGGTCGCGCGCAGATCGGGATCGGCGAGCGTGACGCCCTTGGCCGCGACCACGGCGAGGATCTCCGCGATGATCTTGTCCTGGAAGCGATCCATCGCGGGCAGTCGCGCGAGCTCGCCCAGGCGCAGACCCGTCGTCGCGCACAGCGCATTGATCGAACAGTTCAGCGAGAATTTCGTCCAGATCAGCGACATGATGTCGGGATAGACCCGGGCTTCGAACCCGGCTTTCTGCAGCTCGGCGCAGAGCGCCTCGACACGTGGGCTGCTGCCGCCGCCGACCTCGCCGACCGAGGTCATCCCCATATGTGTCAGCGTCGAATGGCCAGGACCCTGCATGGCCGCCGAGCACATGCTGGAGCCGGCGGCGACGCGCGCCTTGCCGAGCACGTCGATCAGAATCTCGACATTGCCGATGCCGTTTTGCAGCGTGATCGCGAACCCGCTCGGCGCCAGCGCGGCCTTGGCCGTCTCCGCCGCCTGGCGCGTATTGTTCGAATCCGTCCAGATCATCGCGAGATCGGCGTTGAGATCGCGCGGCGTGTTGTTGGTCGCGGCGACCTTGAAGATCTGGATGCCCTTGACGCCGTCGACGCGCAAGCCGCTGGCGTTGATGGCATCGACATTGTCGGTCCAGACATCGACGAAATTCACGTCATGGCCGAGCTTCGACAGCAGCCCGCCATAGGCGGCGCCCATCGCGCCGGCGCCGATCACACAGATACGCATCGCTCGTCGTCTCCCCCGATTGCGGCGCAAGCTTCAGCTGTCCCGGCGTGAAGGTCAATTCGTGCGGCGCGCGCGGCGCATCGGTCTGGCGGTGATGGCGTGGCGCGCGTAGCGTGATCCTGGACTTGCTCAAGCCTTGACCGGAGGAAACCATGCACTCGTCGTCGCGTCGGCAACTCATCAAATCGGGCTCGCTCGCGGGCGCCGCAGCTTCCTTGCCGCTGATGTCCCATGCGCAAGCCGATACGCGGCCTTCCTTGACCGTCGCCGTGCAGCAGATCCTGTCGAGCAACACGCTCGAACCGCTGCGCGAGCAATCGAATGTCGGCACGCGGATCGCGAATTTCTATCTCGAAGGCATGATCGAGCAGAATCTCCAGGGCAATCTCGAATCCGTGCCGGGCCTGGCGACCGAATGGAAGCGGATCGACGATCGGACCGTCGAGCTCAAGCTCCGGCCGGGCGTGCGCTTCCACAATGGCGAGGAGATGACCGCCGATGACGTGGTCTATAGCTTCGGCCCCGAGCGCATGTTCGGCACCGGCGAGGTGTCGGCGCGGCCGATGTTCACCGCGGTGATCGGCGGCGACACCAAGGATCTGCCGCCGGAAGTGCGCGCGATCGCCAAGCGCTTCTGGTCCGATTTCGAGAAGATCGAGTCCGTCGACAAGCTCACCGTGCGCTTCGTGAACAAGATTCCCGACGTCACGCTGGAGGGCAAGCTGGCGCGCACCGGTTCCCAGATCATCAGCCGTCGCGCTTTCGAGGAGGCCAAGACATGGCTCGATTGGGCGCGTCGTCCGATCGGGACGGGCCCCTATCGTATCGTCGACTTCAAGCCCGATACCTCGATCACCTTCGAGGCGTTCGACGATTATTGGGGCGGTCGTCCGCCGGTGAAGCAGATCCGGCTGCTGGCGGTGCCCGAAGTGGCCAGCCGCATCAACGGCTTGGTCTCGGGCCAGTATGATTTCGCCTGCGACATCCCGCCCGATCTGATCGGCGAGATCGAGAAGCATCCGCGCTACGAGGTCGTCGGCGGCCTGATCACCAATCACCGGCTGCTGTGCTTCGACAAGAATCATCCCGAGCTGAAGGACCCGCGCGTGCGTCGCGCGCTCACCCATGCGATCGATCGCCAGCTGATCGTCGACACGCTCTGGGCCGGCCGCACGCGCGTGCCCAAGGGGCTGCAATGGGAATTCTACGGCGACATGTATCACGCCGATTGGGACGTGCCGAAATACGATCCGGCACTCGCCAAGCAGCTGCTGCGCGAGGCCGGCTACAAAGGCGGCGTGATTCCCTTCCGCGTGCTGAACAACTACTACACCAATCAGGTCTCGACCTCGCAGATCCTGGTCGAGATGTTCCGCGCGGTGGGCGTCGCGACCGAGATCAGCATGAAGGAGAATTTCGGCCAGATCTTCGATCGCTCTTCGGCGCGCGGCGTGCGCGACTGGTCGAACTCCGCGCTGTTCAACGATCCCGTCTCCTCGATCACGGCCCAGCATGGTCCGCGGGGCCAGCAGCAGCAGATCGGCGAGTGGACCAACGAGGAGATGAACCAGCTCTCTCCGGAACTGGAATCCTCGACCGACCGGACGCGGCGCCGCGCCATCTTCCGGCGCATGCTGGAGATCTGCGAGCGTGACGATCCTGCCTATACCGTGCTGCATCAGAGCGCCGCGTTCACCGGCAAGCGCAAGGACATCGCCTGGAAACCGGCGCCGTCCTTCGCGATGGATTTCCGGCCGAAGAATCTGAGTTTCAGTCGCGGATGAACACGCCGGCATGAGCGACGGGCTGATCACGATCCGGGATCTGACCGTCGATTTCGAAATCGGCGCGCGGCACGTGCGAGTGCTGCACGGCGTCGGCCTCGAGATCGGCCGCGGTGAGGCAGTCGGGCTCGTCGGCGAGTCGGGATCGGGCAAGAGCGTCACCTGGCTGGCGGCGCTGGGCCTGCTGGGTCCCCGCGCGCGGATCGGCGGCAGCGTTCGCATCGACGGAGTCGAACTGGTCGGCGCGCCCGTTGCGACGCTGGAGTCGATCCGCGGCCGGCGCATCGCGATGATCTTCCAGGATCCCGCGAGTTCGCTGAATCCCGTTCATCGCATCGGGCGCCAGCTCGGCGAGACGCTGAAGCTGCATCGCGGCCTCGATGACGCCGCCGCGCGTGCCGAGGCGCGCCGCCTGCTCGACCGTGTCGGCATCGCGGCGGCGGCCCAGCGTCTCGAGGAATATCCCCATCAGCTCTCGGGTGGCATGAACCAGCGCGTGATGATCGCCATCGCGCTCGCCGGCGAACCCGATCTGCTGATCGCCGATGAGCCGACGACTGCCCTCGATGCCACCATCCAGGCGCAGATCCTCGATCTCCTGCGCGAGCTGCGCCGCGATGGCGGCATGGCGATGGTGCTGATCAGCCACGATCTCGGCGTCGTCGCCGAGAATGCCGATCGCATCGCCGTCATGTATGCCGGCCGCCTGGTCGAGGAGGCGACGACGGCGACGCTGTTCGGCCAACCGGCGCATCCCTACACGCGCGGCCTGCTCGAAGCCTTGCCCGACCTCGAAGGCCCGCGCCGTCGTCTGGTGGCGATCCCGGGCACCGTGCCGGAGCCCGCGAATCCGCCGCCCGGATGCAGCTTCGCGCCGCGCTGTGCCCTGGCCGAGCCGCTGTGCAGCGCGCAGGTGCCGGCCAGCATCGTGTTGTCCGGCGATCACCGCGCCGCGTGTCGTCGCATCGAGATCCCGCGCGCGGCATGAACGAGTCGCCGATCCTCGAAGTGCGAGACCTGTCGCGACGCTTCGATGTGCGCCGCAGCGGCGGAATTTTCGGCAGGCCGGTCGCACTGCATGCGGTCGACGGCGTGTCCTTCGCGTTGCGGCCCGGGCGCACGCTCGGCCTGGTCGGCGAGTCCGGATGCGGCAAATCGACGACGGCGAAGCTGGTGCTCGGATTGATGGCGCCGAGCGGCGGCGAGGTGCGCTTCGAAGGCGCGGCTGTGCCCGCACCGGGGACGCGCGCGTGGCGAGGCTTGCGCCAGCGCATGCAGATGGTGTTCCAGGATCCGCTCGGCGCGCTCGATCGCCGGCTGACCGTCGGCGCGCAGGTGATCGAGCCGCTGCAGATCCACGCGCTCGGCACGCGGGCCGACCAGCAGGCGCGCGCGCGCGAGCTGCTCGATGCGGTCGGCCTCGGGAGCCACGCCTTCGACCGCTATCCGCACGAACTCTCCGGCGGGCAGCGCCAGCGCATCGTGCTCGCCCGCGCGCTGATCCTGCAGCCGAGCCTGGTGGTCTGCGACGAGCCGGTCTCCGCGCTCGACGTCTCGATCCAGGCCCAGGTGATCAACCTGCTGCTCGATCTGCAGTCCCGGTTCAACCTCGCCTATCTCTTCATCAGCCACGATCTCAAGATCGTGCGGCAGATGAGCCATGACGTCGCCGTGATGTATCTCGGCCGCATCGTCGAGGAAGGCGATCCCGAGGCGCTGCTCGCGGCGCCGGCGCATCCCTACACGCAGGCGCTGGTCTCCGCGATTCCGGTCGCCGCCGCCGCGCGCCGCCGGCCGCGCATCCTGCTCAAGGGCGATCCGCCCAACCCCGTCGATCGGCCCGCGGGCTGCGCCTTCCATCCGCGCTGCCTCGCCGCGACCGCGCGCTGCCGCGTCGATACGCCTGTCCTGAAGCCGCTCGGCGCCGCGCGTCGCGTCGCCTGCCATGTCGCGCATGGCGAGGCGGGCTCGGCATGAGGTCAAGCTGATGCTGCGCTACCTCGCGACTCGTGCGCTACGCGCGGTGCTGACGATCGTCTTCGTCATCACCTTCGCCTTCGTGATCCTGCGCCTCTCGGGCGATCCCGCGCTGATGATCCTCTCGGTCGATGCGCCGCCCGAGGCGATCGAGGCGTTTCGCAAATCCTGGGGTTTGGATCGGCCGATCTGGGAACAATACCTGCGCTATTTCGGCGCCATCGCGCAGGGCAATCTCGGCCGCTCGATGCGCGACGGCCGGCCGGCGATCGAGCTCGTGCTCGAGCGCGTGCCGGCGACGCTGCTGCTCACCTTGCCGGCGCTGCTGCTCAAGCTGGCGATCGGCATTCCCGCGGGAGTCTACGCGGCACTCCATCGCAACCAGCTTGCCGATCGCCTGACGATGATCGGCTCGGTCGCCGGATTCACGGTGCCGAGCTTCGTGCTCGGCCTCGTGCTGGTGCTCGTGTTCTCGGTCCAGCTCGGCTGGTTGCCGAGTGGCGGTCAGGACAGTTGGCGCCACGCCATCCTGCCGATCGTGACGCTCGCCGCCGCCGGCGCCGCGGTGCTCGCGCGTTTCACGCGCAGCGCCATGCTGGAGATCCTGGGGCAGCCCTATATCCGCGCGGCGTCGGCCAAGGGGCTGAGCTGGCGGCGCGTGATCACCGACCATGCGCTGCCCAACGCGGCGATCCCGACGGTGACCATCGTCGGCTTCATGGTCGGCAGTCTCGTCGCCGGCGCGGTGGTCGTCGAAAGCGTGTTCAGCTGGCCCGGGGTCGGGCGATTGCTTGTCGTGTCGGTCGCGAACCGCGATCTCGCGGTGGTGCAGACGATCCTGATCTTCATCGCGGCCTGCATGGTGACGTCGAATCTCCTGGTCGATTTCCTCTATGGCTGGATCGATCCGCGGCTGCGCACGCGCCGCGTGGCGGGGACGGCCTAGCGCATGGCCTCGTCATCGACGCTCGTAGCGCGCAGCCGCATGGCCGTCTTCTTCGAGGCTTGGCCGCCTTTGGTCCTGGCGGCGCTGGCCTGGATCGTGGCGATGCTGGCGATCGCCGCGTTGGCCGATGTCATCACGCCCTACGGTATGACCGCCATGGATCTGCGCGCGCGCCTCGCGCCGCCGGTCCTGTTCGGCGGCACGACCCGCCATCTGCTCGGCTCCGATGAACTCGGCCGCGACGTGCTCTCGCGGTTGGTGTTCTCGATCCGCATGAGCCTGCTGATCGCCTTCTTCGGCACGCTCATCGCCGCCACGCTCGGCACGCTGCTGGGCCTCGTCGCCGCGCATTTCCGCGGTTGGATCGAGGATCTCGTGATGATGCTGACCGACTTCCAAGCCTCGATGCCGTTCCTCATCATCGCGCTCGCGGTACTCGCCTTCTTCGGCAACTCGCTGCCGCTGTTCATCGCGCTGATGGGGTTCCATGGCTGGGAGCGCTATGCGCGCATCTCGCGCGGCCTCGCCATCGCCGCCAACGAGCAGGGCTATGCCGGCGCGGTGCGCCAGCTCGGCGCGCCGGCCTGGCGGATCTATGGCCGGCACATCCTGCCCAACATCGCCTCGACCTTGATCGTCAGCATGACGCTCGCCTTTCCCGAGACGATCCTGCTCGAATCGGGGTTGTCGTTTCTCGGCCTCGGCGTGCAACCGCCGCTCACCTCGCTCGGCAACATGGTCGGCTATGGCCGCGAATATCTCACGCGTGCGCCGTGGATCATGCTGGCGCCCAGCGCGGTGATCGTGCTGACGACACTCTCGATCAGCATCGTCGGCGATTGGCTGCGCGATCGCCTGGACCCGACTCTCAGATGAGGATTCCCGGATGAGCAAGCACCGCACTCAGATCGCGTCGCATCGCGGCGGCGCGCTCGACTGGCCCGAGAACAGCCCGACGGCGTTTCGCAACACGACTCGGCTGGATGTCGAGCAGGTCGAGTTCGACGTGCATCCGACGCGCGATCATCGGCTCGCGGTGATTCATGACGCCACACTCGACCGCACCACCGACGGCGCCGGGCCGGTGGGTGTCAACAGCTTCGCCGAATTGCAGCGTTTCACGCTCAAGCGCACCGACGGCGAACGCATCCTGCCGCTCGAGGATTTGATCGAGATCTTCCGGCCGACGCCGATCACCTTGCGGCTGGAGATCAAGCCGGACCACGAGCGCAGGCCCTATGCCGACTCGCCGCGCCTGGTGGTCGAGCTGCTCACGGCGAAGCGGGTGTTCGACCGCACGGTCATCACGAGCTTCCAGATCGAGACGCTGGATGCGGTGCGCAGTCATGGCGAACCGCAGGGTGTGATCTGGCTCGTCTCGCCCTTCGTGCTCACGGATGCCGGGCTCGCAAGCGTGATCGCGGTCGCGCGCGCGCATCGCGTTCCCGCGCTGTCGATTCAACAGAGCGTGCTCAATGCGGATGTCGTGAAGGCCGTGCGCGATGCGGGTCTCGGTATCGGCGGCTGGGCGGCGCATGACGATGCCGCGATCACCAAGATGCTCGACCTCGGCGTCGACGTCTTCACCAGCGACCGCCCGACGCGCGCGGTGCAATTGCGCGCCGCGAGGGCGTGACCGCGCGCGCACGATGCCGTCGACGCGCCGGCGTTGACGCTGCGGAGCCGCTCCCGTATGTCCGCTGGCGTCATGAAACACGTGTTGATGTCCCCGGATGGTCCGGGCCTGAGGATCGCCGCCGAGCGCGGACGCGCCTGGCCCTTCGAAGAAGCGCGCAAGCTGCTGGCGCGATTTTCGAAGGCGCCGCCGTCGAAATCTTACGTGCTGTTCGAGACCGGCTACGGCCCATCGGGCCTCCCGCATATCGGCACGTTCGGCGAGGTCGTGCGCACCACGATGGTGCGCAACGCCTTCCGGACGATGTCGGATCTGCCGACGCGGCTGTTCGCCTTTTCCGACGACATGGATGGCTTGCGCAAGGTGCCGGACAATCTGCCCAACGCGGACATGCTCGCGCGGCATCTCGGCAAGCCGCTGACGACGGTGCCCGATCCTTTCGGCACGCATCCGAGCTTCGGGCAGCACAACAACGCGCGGCTGCGCGCCTTCCTCGATTCATTCGGCTTCGAGCACGAGTTCAAATCCGCGACCGAGATGTACAAGGCCGGCGCGTTCGATCCGACCCTGCTGGCGATGCTGCGCAACTACGACGCCGTCAAGAATGTCATCCTGCCCACCCTCGGGCCGGAGCGCCGCGCGACCTATTCGCCCTTCCTGCCGCTGTCGCCCAAGACGGGGCGCGTGCTGCAGGTGCCGATCCTCGAGGTCAAGCTCGATGCCCAGACGATCGTGTTCAAGGACGAGGACGGCGCACTGACGGAGGTGCCGGTGACCGGCGGTCATTGCAAGCTGCAATGGAAGGCCGATTGGGCGATGCGCTGGGTCGCGCTCGACGTCGATTACGAAATGGCGGGGAAGGATCTGATCGATTCGGTGAAGCTCTCGAGCCAGATCTGCCGCGTCATCGGCGGGCGGCCGCCCGAGGGCTTCAACTACGAGCTCTTCCTCGACGCCAATGGCGAGAAGATCTCCAAGTCGCGCGGCAACGGGCTGACGGTCGACGAGTGGCTGCGCTACGGCCCGCCCGAGAGTCTGGCGCTGTTCATGTTCAACCAGCCGAAGGCGGCGAAGCGGCTGCATTTCGACGTCATCCCGCGCCAGGTCGACGATTATCTGAGCCATATCGCCAAGTTTCCCGAGCAGGCGCCGCCGAGCGACGGCGGCAACGCGACGGCGGCTGGCGCGCAGCAGCTCGACAATCCGGCTTGGCACGTCCATGCCGGCGCGCCGCCGGCTTCCGAACCGGATGGCCTGCCATTCAGCATCCTGCTCAACCTCGTCGGTGTGGCGAATACCGAGGACCGCTCGGTGCTCTGGGGATTCATCTCGCGCTACGCACGCAATGCCACGCCGGCGACCTGCCCGATGCTCGACCGGCTGGTCGGCCATGCGATCGCCTATTACCGCGACTTCGTGAAGCCGACGCGCCGGTTCCGCGCGCCGAGCGCTGCGGAGCGCCTCGCGCTCGCCGATCTGATCGCCACGCTCGAAGCCCTGCCGGCGGGCGCGGATTCCGAGACCATCCAGTTCCAGGTCTACGAAGTCGGCAAGCGCCACGGTTTCGCGGCCGATCTGCGCGGCTGGTTCAAGCTGCTCTACGAGCTGCTCTTCGGCACCGAGCAGGGCCCGCGCATGGGCAGCTTCATCGCGCTCTACGGCATCCCCGAGACGATCGCGCTGGTGCACAGGGCCGAAGCCGGCGCGTTGGCGCAGGCCGGCTGAGCGCGGGGACTCACGCGCGTGCGCGGTAGCTCGTGCGCGCGTAATCCTGATAGAGCGTCCAGGCGAGCTGCGTGACGGGGCCGTGCGGCAGGGCGCGGTCCTCGATCTTCAGGCATGGACGGATCTTCGAGTAATTGCCGGTCGCGAAGACCTCGTCGGCGCTCTGCACCTCGTCGAAGGTGATGGTCCGCTCGCGCACGTCCCGGCCGGCGCCGCGCAGCAGCTGGATGATCCGCTGGCGCGTGATGCCATTGAGGAAGGTGCGATTGGGGACCGGCGTCGACACGACGCCCGCCGTGACGATGAAGAGATTGGCCGCGGTGAACTCGGCAACGTTGCCGTTGAGGTCCAGTACGGCAGCCGCATCGAAGCCGCGCTGCTTGGCTTCAAGCGCGATCAGTCCGACCTGCGCATAGAGCCCCGAGGCTTTGGCTTCGGTCGGCATGGTCTCGGGGCTCGGTCGTCGACGGCGCGCCAGGCACGCGGTGAATCCTTGCCCGGCGTTGAGCTTTGCTTCCTCGATGACGAGCGCGAAACGCGTGCTGGCCGGATCCGGTCCCAAGGGACCGTCCTCGGCCCAGAACATCGGACGCAGATAGAGCTCCGCGTCGTCGGCGAAGCGATCGGCGCCCTGCCACATCAGGCGTTCGATCGCGGGGCCATCGAATTGCGGCGCCAGGCCGAGCGTGCGTGCCGAGGCGACGGCGCGCGCGGCATGGCGGTCGAGATCGGGACCGAGGCGCTGAAACACGCGCCCGCCGTCGAAGACGGTGGAGCCGAGCCATGCGCCATGCGTCGTAGCGCCCATCAACGGCGTGTTGCCCTCATGCCAGGCGCCATCGAGATAGGTCGTCGTGCGGCCCTCGGCGCTCATCACGTGGTCCCTTCCTGCGGATGTGGAAGCCGTCAGCCTACTGGCTGACCCAGACGATACGATGCACGAACGCGACATCCTCGACGGCGAAGACATGGTCCGGGTGTGACGCGTTGAGCGACAGCAATTCGATCTTCTTGTTGCCTTTGCGCGCCAGTTGCTTGGCCATCACTTCACCCGCGTTGGTGCGCAGCACCACGCGGTCGCCGCGGCGCAGATTTGCCTCCGGGCTGACCACGACGGTATCGCCATCGCGATACACGGGCGTCATCGAATCCCCGCTGATCTCGAGCGCATAGGCGTGCGAATCCCCGAGCTCGGGGAAGAGCAGCTCGTCCCAGCCCGCGCCGGTCGGGAAACCGGCATCGTCGAAGAAGCCCTTGGCGCCCGCTTGGGCGTAACCGATCACGGGGATGCGTCGCAGCGCGCCGCCGTTGCCGGCCACCGTGCCGAGGAAGGCGACGAACTCGGCAACCGACGAGCCGGTGGCTTCGAGGATCTTTGCGATCGACTCAGTGGAGGGCCAGCGCGGTCGCCCATCGCGTGCGACTCTCTTCGATTTGTTGAACGTGGTCGGGTCGAGCCCCGCACGCCGCGCGAGACCCGACGGCGAGAGGCCGTGTGTCCGTGCGAGTTGGTCGATCGCCTGCCAGATGTCGCCGTGCTTGAGCATCTAAGAATTTAAGCACAAGCACCCCGCCGGCTGCATTCGGAATTCGTGTGGAGGGGCCGCAAAACTGCCAGGCGTCGGCGCCCTGGCCGGCTTAAGCCCGCGACCGGCTGGATGGGTAAACACCAAGTATTTTCAGGTTCTTAGCAAAGAACTCAAGCTCCTCCAGCGCGCGGGCCAAGGCGGGATCCGCCGGATGCCCCTCGACGTCGGCGTAGAACTGCGTGGCGGTGAAGGCCCCGCCGAGCATGTAGCTCTCGAGCTTCGTCATGTTCACGCCATTGGTGGCGAAACCGCCCATCACCTTGTAGAGCGCCGCCGGAACGTTGCGCACCTCGAACAGAAACGTCGTGATGATCTTGGCCGTCCCGCGTCGCGGCATCAGCGGGGTGCGGGACAGCACGAGCATCCGCGTCGTGTTGTGATGATTGTCCTCGAAATCCTTGGCGAGCGTGGTGAGCCCGTAGATCTTGCCCGCGAGGGATGACGCGAGGGCGGCGCGCGTCGGATCTGCCGCCTTCGCGATCTCCGCGGCAGACCCGGCCGTGTCGGCGCCGACGATGCGCTTCAATCCGAGTTTGCGCGACGCGGCACGGCATTGGTCGAGCGCCTGCACATGGCTCTGCACGGTCTTGATCGTCTTGAGCGTGGCGCCCTTCACCGCGAGCAGTTGATGATGCACCGGCTGGAACCACTCCCCGATGATGTGCAGCCCGGCATTGGGCATGAGGTGATGTGCATCGGCGACGCGGCCCGCGGTCGAATTCTCGATCGGGATCATCGCCAGGCGCGCACGACCGCGCTGCACGGCGGCGAACGCGTCGTCGAAACTCGGGCACGGCAGCGTCTTCAGCTTCGGATAGGCGCTGCGGCAGGCGAGGTCCGAGTAAGCGCCCGGCTGGCCCTGGAAAGCGATCACGGGCGGCGGTGTCGAAGCCATTGTCTATCGTCCTGGTTTGAGCAAGTCGCGGGCGCGGTCGAGATCGGCCATCGTATCGACACCGAGCGGCACGGCGTCTACCACGGCGACATCGATGCGCATATCCGCCTCCAGGGCGCGCAGCTGTTCGAGGCGCTCGCGCTTCTCCAGCGGCGCGGGCGGCAATTGCACGAAGCGCGTCAGCGCCGCGCGCCGGTAGGTATAGAGGCCGATGTGGTGGTAGAGCGGCCCGGCGCCGGTCGGCGCGACGGCGCGCGTGAAATAGAGCGCGCGGCCGATGCGTCGCGCGGGATCGCGCATCGAGACCACGGCCTTGACCACGTTGGGGTTGGTCTTTTCCTCGTCGCGCACGATCTCGGCGGCGAGGGTGGCGATGTCGACTTCCGCGGTCTCGAGCGGCATCAGCGAGGCGCGGATGCTCGCCGGCGCGATGGTCGGCAGATCGCCCTGCACATTGACGATCGCATCATGGCGACCGTGCGGATCGATCCGGCTCAGCGCTTCGAAGATACGATCCGAGCCGGAGGGGTGTTCGGGGCGGGTGAGCACGGCCCGGCCGCCGGCCGCCTCGACCGCATCGACGATCTCGGGCTCGCCGGCCGCGACCACGACGGGGCCGAGCTCGGCCTCCATCGCGCGGCGCCAGACGTGAACGATCATCGCCACGCCGTGGATATCGGCGAGCGGCTTGTTGGGTAGTCGCGTCGACGTCAGCCGGGCCGGAATGAGGACGATCGGGTTCTTGGGGCGACTCGACATCGGCAGCGGCTCGGGTTGCCCGGCATGCGGCGCCATGTCGCGGCCGCAGCGGAAAGTTACGAAAACGCGCGCGGACCTTAACCCGTTCTCCCTTCAAGGCAAGTCGGGGCTCCTGGGGATGCGTCGTATCCGTTGAAGCCTTGACGGGGCTTGGGCATATTGCCCGCTTCTCTTCGTCCCGGCGCCGTCGTTCGAACCCCCGCAGGCGCGGATTTCTGAGGCAAAGATGGATTCATTCGAGTTCAACAAGATGGCCGGCGCCTTCCTGCTGGCGCTGCTGACCACGACCGTGATCGGCTATGCCGGCAATGCGCTGGTACATCCCGCCAAGCTGGAAAAGAACGCCTTCGTCGTCGACACGACAGTAGTGGCCGCCGCTTCGGCGAGCGGCGCCCCGGCCGCGATGGTCAAGCTCGATCCCGTCGGACCGCTGCTGGCGGCGGCGGCGGCGGATGCCGGCAAGGCGGTCGCAACGCGGCAATGCGGCTCGTGCCACAATTTCGACAAGGGCGGAAAGAACGCCGTCGGCCCCAATCTCTGGAGCGTCGTCGCGGGATCGAAGGCGCGGCTCGACAGCTTCAAATACTCCGGCGCGCTAGCCGCCGCCGCGAAACAGCCCGGCGATGATGGCAAGTGGACCTATGAGAATCTGAACACCTTCCTCGCCAATCCGCGTGGCTACATCAACGGCACGTCGATGGGATTTGCCGGGCTGCGCGGTGCTCAGGACCGCGCCAATGTGATCGCCTTCCTGCGCGGCCAGTCGGATAGCCCGCCGCCGCTGCCGTGATCGACGCATGACATGGCCCAAGCCGGGCATCAGCACGGGCGGTTCCCTCGGGACCGCCCGTTTCGTTTGGGGGCAACGAAGGCTTAACGGCGATCGGTCATGAATGCGGGCGACGCCGTTTCACGCGCCGCTTCCTTGTGAGAGTTCTCCATGACCGCCACCGCGCTCGCCCCTCCGGAGACTCCCCTGGCGTTGACGTCGGCGCTGATGCGCGTCGACGGTGTCGAGCGCCGGGCTTGCTCACGCGCGCTGCAATGGTGGCAAGCGCTCGCGGCGCCGTACCGTGTGCCGAAGCGCTCCGCGGTGACCGAACAGAGTGCTGGCGACCTGTGGCCCAATCTTTTCATCCTCGAATGCGCCGGCAGTCCCGGCATCAATCAATTCGTCTATTCGGGGCAGGTCCTGCGCAGCGCGCTCGGCCACGACCCCGTCGGCCGTACCCTGGCGGAGACATGGCCGCACGAGGCCTATGACCGCGCGTGCTTCCTGCAGGAATCGTGCAGCGATCTGCTGGCCCCGATCGACGAGGCCGGGCGCTGGTCCTTCGCTGGCGAGGACATCGTCTATCGCTGCCTGATCCTGCCGCTCTCCGATGATCAGCGCCACGCGAGCCACCTGCTCGGCGCCTTCAGTTTCCGGCGCTACGCCTACGCCTGAGCGCGCGTGCTTGAGGTCGACCGGGCGTGACGCCATAGTCCGCGCCCGATGAGCACGGATCTCGATCTCTTCCTCGGCCTCGCGCTGCGCCTTGCCGATGCGGCGCGGCCGATCGCCCTGCACTACTTTCGCAACGATCCCGAGACCGAAACCAAATCCGATGCGTCACCGGTGACGATCGCGGATCGTGAATCGGAACGCGTGATGCGCGAGCTGATCCACGCGCGCTTTCCCGATCACGGCATCATCGGCGAGGAGTTCGGCGCCCACCGGCCCGACGCCAGCCATGTCTGGACCCTCGATCCGATCGACGGCACGAAATCCTTCGTGTCGGGCCGGCCGCTCTTCGGCGCGCTGATCGCGCTCTGCCGCGACGGCGAGCCGGTCGTCGGGGTGATCGATTGCCCGGCCGCCGGTGATCGCTGGGTCGGGGTGATCGGTCGGCCAAGCACGCATAACGGCAAGCCATGCCGCACGCGAAGCTGCGACAGTCTCGGGGACGCCGTCCTCTACGCGACGTCGCCCTATGTGTTCGACGAGCGCGACCGGCATGGCTTCGATCGGCTGCACGCCGGCGTGCGATTCACGATGTTCGGCAATGATTGTCACGGCTATGGCCTGATCGCGAGCGGCTGGTCCGATCTGCTGGTCGACGCCGATCTCCATGTCTACGACTATGCCGCGCTGGTCCCGGTCGTGGAGGGCGCCGGCGGCGTGATCACGGATTGGGACGGTCAGCGGCTCGGTCTGCAAAGTGACGGGCGCGTGGTGCTCGCGGGTGATCGGCGCATGCACCGCGCGACGCTGGAGATCCTGAACGGCTGAGGTTCCAGCCGCATCTCTGCCCCTTGTCGCGGCGGGGTGACGTCTCCACACTCACCTCGTCCCAAACCCCGGAGCGTGCATGCGGTTTTCGATCTTGTTTGCGGCGTTCGCCAGTTTGTGTACGAGCCTGGCGCAGGCCCAGGTGACGGTCTCGCACGGCATCGCGATGCATGGCGATCTCAAATACGGGCCCGACTTCAAGCATTTCGACTACGTCAATCCCGGCGCGCCCAAGGGCGGCGATGTGCGCTTCGCCGTGCCGGGCAGCTTCGACAGCTTCAATCCCTACGCGCTGCGCGGCGTGCCGATCGGGATTCCCGGCAGCGCGGAGACGCTGATGGTCGGATCGGGCGACGAGCCGTTCTCCGAGTATTGCCTGATCTGCGAGACCATCGAGGTGCCCGCCGACCGCTCCTCGATCGTGTTCAATCTGCGCCCGCAGGCGCGCTTCCATGATGGCAGCCCGATCACGGCCGAGGACGTCGTGTGGACCTTCGAGACGCTCAAGACCAAGGGTCATCCGCGCTTTCGCGCCTATTACGCGAGCGTGACCAAGGCCGAGAAGACCGGCGCGCGCAGCGTCAAGTTCAGCTTCGTCGATGCGACCAACCGCGAATTGCCCTTGATCGTCGGCCAGCTGCCGGTGCTGTCGAAGGCGTGGTGGTCGACACGGGATTTCGAGAAATCGACCCTGGAGGCGCCGCTCGGCTCCGGTCCGTACACGCTCGACAGCTTCGAGCAGGGACGTTTCGTGGTCGTGCGCCGTGTCGCCGATTACTGGGGCAAGGACCTGCCGGTGCGACGCGGCCAGCAGAATTTCGACACCATGCGGTACGACTGGTATCGCGACATCACGGTCATGCAGGAGGCGTTCAAGTCGGGCGAATATCACATCCGGGCCGAGAACCAGGCGCTGGCCTGGGCGACCCGTTACGAAGGCCCGGGCAAGGAGCGCGGCTTCTACAGGCTCGAGGAGCTGCCGACGCGGACCGTCAACGGCATGCAGGGCTTCGTGATGAACACGCGGCGCGACGTCTTCAAGGATGCGCGCGTGCGCGAGGCGCTGGCCTACGCCTTTGATTTCGAATGGTCGAACCGCACGCTGTTCCACGGCCTCTATACCCGCACGCGCAGCTATTTCGACAATTCGGAGCTGGCGGCGCGCGGGCTGCCGAGCAGGGAGGAGCTCGAACTGCTCGAGCCGCTGCGTGGCCAGATCCCCGAGCGCGTCTTCACCGAGGAATACAACCCGCCAAAGACCGACGGGTCCGGGAGCATGCGCGACAATCTGCGCGTCGCGACGCGGCTGCTGCGCGAAGCCGGCTGGCAGGTGAAGGACAACAGGCTGGTCGATGCGCAAGGCCGGCAGATGAAGTTCGAGTTCATGCTCAATTCCGGCAGCGCGTTCGAGCGCATCGTCCTGCCCTATGTCGAGAATCTCCGGCGGCTCGGCATCGACGCGACCACACGCTCGATCGACACCGCGCAGTATCAGCGCCGCAGCGAGGAGTTCGATTTCGACATCGCCGTCGACGGCTTCGGCCAGTCCGAATCGCCGGGCAACGAGCAGCGCGATTATTGGACGACGCGGGCCGCGGACACGCCGGGCTCGCAGAACGCGGCCGGGCTCAAGAATCCGGCGATCGACAAGCTCGTCGATCTGCTGATCGCGGCGCCGGATCGCGCCTCGCTGGTGACGCGGACGCGCGCCTTGGATCGCGTGCTGCAATGGTCGTTCCTCGTCGTGCCGAACTGGCACACGCGGGTTGCGCGCGTGGCGTCCTGGGATCGCTTCGGTCGGCCCGAATTGCTGCCGCGGGCCGGCTACGATCCGGGGACCTGGTGGGTCGATCCGGCGAAGGACGCGGCCTTACGCGAGAAGCGCGCGCAAGCGCGCTGAGATCCGTGCTCTCCTACGTCGTCCGCCGCCTGCTGCTGATCATCCCGACCTTGCTCGGGATCGTGACCGTCAATTTCTTCATCGTGCAGCTCGCGCCCGGTGGACCGGTCGATGTGGTGATCGCGCAGTTGCGCGGCACGGCGACGGATCCGACGGCGCGCTTCACCGGCAACACGACCGACACCGTCGGCCAGCAGGGCCGCAGCGGCAACGAGTCGCAGACCTCGGGCGACAGCTCGCGCTATCGCGGGGCGCGCGGCGTCGATCCGGCGATCATCAAGGAGATCGAGAAGACCTTCGGCTTCGACAAGCCGATCGGCGAGCGTTTCTGGCTGATGCTCAAGCGCTACGCGACCTTGGATTTCGGCCGTTCCTATTTCCGCGATCGCCCCGTCCTCGATCTCGTGCTCGATAAGCTTCCGGTATCGATCTCGCTCGGGCTGTGGACGACGCTGCTCGTCTATCTGATCTCGATCCCCATGGGCGTGCGCAAGGCGATCCAGGACGGCTCGAAATTCGACGTCTGGACGTCGGCCGCGATCATCGTCGGCGACGCCATACCCGGATTCCTGTTCGCCGTCCTGCTGGTGGTGCTGTTCGCGGGCGGCAGCTTCGTCAACTGGTTCCCGCTGCGCGGGCTCTATTCCGACGGCTTCGCGCAGATGTCCCTGTGGGGAAAGATCGTCGACTACGCCTGGCACATGACGCTGCCGGTGACGGCGATGGTGATCGGCGGCTTTGCTTCGCTGACGATCCTCACGAAGAACTCGTTCCTCGAAGAGATCCACAAGCAGTACGTGGTGACGGCGCGTGCGAAGGGCCTTGGCGAGCAGCGCGTGCTCTACGGCCATGTCTTTCGCAACGCGATGCTGATCGTGATCGCCGGATTTCCCGGCGCGCTGGTCGCCATCCTGTTCACCGGCTCGCTGCTGATCGAGATCATCTTCTCGCTCGACGGCATCGGGCTGCTCGGCTGGGAAGCCACGCTCAATCGCGACTATCCCGTCATGTTCGGCACGCTCTTCGTGTTCACGCTGATCGGGCTGGTGCTGAAGATCGTCAGCGACATCACCTACATGCTCGTCGATCCGCGGATCGATTTCGAGGCGCGCGGGTGAGTTGGCGCGCTCGTCTCTCGCCGCTCAGCCAGCGCCGGCTCGCCAATTTTACGGCCAACCGCCGAGGCTATTGGTCGCTCTGGATCTTTCTCACGCTGTTCGTGCTGACGCTGTGCGCCGAGTTGATCGCGAATGATCGCCCGCTCCTCGTGCGCTATGACGGCGGACTCTACGTGCCGG
>JANNTF010000187.1:0-18499 GCA_031403455.1 Alphaproteobacteria bacterium
CAGGACACTCCCGCGATGGCCGCGGCGGCGCGCAAGGCCGGCATCGTGTCGATGATGGATAACACCTGGGCGTCGCCGTATTATTTCCAGCCGCTCGCGCATGGTGTCGACGTGTCGATCCAGGCGGCGACCAAGTATCTCTGCGGCCACTCCGACGTCATCATGGGCACGGTCGCGACCAATGAGGCGCTGACCGAGCGCGTCGATGCGGCGATCCGCGAACTCGGCTATTTCGCAGCGCCGGACGATTGCTACCTCGTGCTGCGCGGGATGCGCACGATGGCGATCCGTTTGCCGCGGCATTGGGAGACCGGACTGACGCTTGCACGCTGGTTCCAGCAACAGCCGGAGGTCGATCGCGTCTATCATCCCGCGCTCCCGGATGATCCCGGCCATGCGATCTGGAAGCGCGATTTCAGCGGGTCCACCGGACTATTCAGCGTCGGCTTCAAGGCCATACCGCGGGCCGGCTACGCCGCGCTGATCGATGGCATGAAGCTCGTCGGCATGGGAGCCAGCTGGGGCGGGTTCGAGAGCCTGCTGCTGCCGGGCAACCCGGCACCCATTCGCACCGCGACCAAGTGGAATGCCCCCGGACCATTGCTGCGGATTCACGCAGGCCTCGAAGATCCGAGTGATCTGATCGCCGATTTCGACGCCGGATTCGGACGGCTGCGCACAGCGATCCGCGCGGCCGCGGAATAGACGACGAGCGACCCCGTGACAACGGAGCCGCTCTCCGACGCCGCACTGCGCGAGATTCTCGCCAGCATCGTGTTCGATCGCGATGGGCTGGTGACGGCCGTCACGCAGCAGCACGACAGCGGGGAGATCCTGATGGTGGCGTGGATGAACCGCGCCGCCATCGAGGCGACGCTGCGCGAGAGCCGGATCGTCTACTGGTCGCGCTCGCGGATGCGGCTGTGGCGCAAGGGCGAGACGTCCGGACAGACGCAGCGGCTCGTCGAGTTCCTGATCGATTGCGATGGCGACACGCTGCTGCTCAAAGTCGATCAGATCGGCGTCGCCTGCCACACGGGACGGCGCTCGTGCTTCTTTCGCGCGTTGCGTGGCGATCGGCTCGAGACCATCGCGGCGGTCGAGATCGATCCCAGCGATCTCTATAGCGGGCGTGGCTGATCAGCCCGTGAAGGGTGGCTTGGCCTGGATCTGCGCGCCGACGCGCACGCCCGCGATGTCGAGTTCGTAGCGCCCGCTCAGCATCCAGGCACGATCGATCGGTTGGTCCGCACGGACATACCCCATCACCACCATCCGACCGAGGCGCGCGCTCCAACCGGCGGAAGTCACCTCGCCCGCAGCCGCGCCGTCGCGCAGGATCCCCTCGCCTCCCCAGGCCCAGACACGCGGGTCATCCACCACCAGGATCGCCAGGCGCTTCGTCACACCATTCGCGCGGCGCGCAAGCAGGGCCTCGCGCCCGATGAACCCTGGCTTGTCGAGCTTCACCGCGTGCATGAGACCAGCCTCGATCGGGGTCTCGTCGGGTCCGAGCTCGGCGCCCCAGGCGCGCCGCCCCGCCTCGATCCGCAGCGCATCGATCGTGTAGTAGCCGGCATCGACGAGCCCCAGGGCTGACCCGGCCTCGATCAGCGTATCGTAGACATGGACCGCGAATTCCGCCGGCACGTAGAGTTCGAGCCCTGGACCGCCGACATAACTCATGCGCGCCGCGCGCACGCGGGCATAGCCGAGATCGATCGCGGCGAACGCGCCCAAGGGAATGGCGGTCTGCGACAGATCCGCGTTCGACGCCTGCGCGAGAATCTCCATCGCGCGCGGTCCCATCACGGAGAGGACGCTCCAAGCGCCCGTCACATCCGTCAAGGTCGCGAAGGCGTCGCCGATGTTGCGCCGGATCCAATCCGCGTCGCGTGTCGTCTGGGCCGTCCCGGTGATCACGAAGAATTCCCGCTCGGCAATGCGCATGATCGTGAGATCGCTTTCAAACCCGCCGCGCGCGTTGAGCAGCGCGGTATAGGTCATCCGTCCCACGGGCGCCGAGAGATCGTTGGCGCAGAGATGCTGCAGGACGGCGAGGCTGTCGCGCCCCTGAAGCACGAATTTCGAGAAGGAGGTTTGATCGAAGATCGCGGCGGCATCGCGCACGGCGCGCTGTTCGATCTCGACCCGCGCCAACCAGCCCGGCGTATCGAAGCCATAAGGTGCCCGCGGCGTACCTGGCAGATCGAAGTAGAGCGGCCGCTCCCAGCCCATCCGCGCGCCGAACCGCGCGCCCCGCGCCTGCAGCCGATCGTAGAGCGGCGAGCGGCGCAACGGCCGTGCGCTCTCGAGCTCCTGACGCGGCCAGCGCATCGCATAGTGCAGGCCGAGACTTTCGACGGTGCGTTCCTTGAGGTGGCGCGCATTGCCATGAAAGGGTGCGAAGCGTCGGATGTCGACGTCCCAGACATCGATCGGCGGCTCGCCGCCGACGATCCATTCCGCGAGCAACCGCCCGGCGCCGCCGCCATTCGCGATCCCCGCAGAGTTGAAGCCGGCGGAGACATAGAACCCGGCCAACTCGGGCGCCTCGCCGATCACGAAATTGCCGTCGGGCGTGAAGCTCTCCGGCCCGTTGAGCAGCATCTTGACCTCGGCAGTCTCGAGGCAGGGCGTGCGGTGGATCGCATGGCGCATCAGGATCTCGAACTGATCCCAATCCTCGCCAAGCAGCTGGAACTCGAAATCCTCCGGGATCCTGTCGAGCCAGGGCTTGGCGACGGGTTCGAAGCCGCCCATCACCAGGCCGCCGACTTCCTCCTTGTAGTAGATGAATCCATCGGGATCGCGCATCACCGGCAGATCGGGCGTCACACCGGCAATCGGTTTGGTGACGATGTAGAAATGCTCCGCCGAATAGAGCGGCACGGTCACGCCGGCGAGCGCGCCGAGTTGACGCGCCCATTGCCCCGCGCAGTTGACGACGATCTCGCTGGCGATATCGCCTCGGTCGGTGCGCACGCCGGTGACGCGACCGCGATCACGCGGGAAGCCGACGACCTTCACGCCTTCGATCAGCCGCGCGCCGCCCTGTCGCGCGCCACGTGCGAGCGCCTGAGTCACGTCGGCGGGATTGACCTTTCCGTCATGCGGAATCCATATCGCCCCGAGCAGATCATCGGTTCGCAGGAGCGGCCAAATTCGCCCCGCCTCGCTTGGCGAGATCAGATGCATCTCGACGCCGAAGCCGCGAGCCAGGGCGATTTGCCGTTTGAATGCGACCATCCGCTCGGGCGTGCGCGCCACGTTGACCGAGCCGCATTGCTTCCAGCCGGTCGCCTGTTCGGTCTCTGCCTCGAGCCCCGCGTAGAGTTCGATGCCGTATTTGCTCATGCGCGTCATATTGCGGTTGGGGCGCATCTGGCCGACCAAACCCGCCGCGTGCCACGTCGTGCCGCTGGTCAGCCGCGCGCGCTCGAGCAGCACGATGTCGGTCCAACCGAGTTTCGTCAGATGGTAGGCGAGGCTGCAGCCCGCGATCCCGCCGCCGACGATGACCACGCGTGCATGCGTTGGAAGCGCGTCGACCATGGTCACCTCGTGCGGCGTCGCCAGGCTTGTGTCTTGCGCGCGAGCAGCCCTGCGACGGCGAGATGCGTGAGCTTCAGCGCCGCCGATGTGATGACGATCGTCATCGCCATCGCGGCCGCCGCCGCCGTGAACCCCGCCTCGTCCATGTTCACGACGGCGATCGAGGCGAGCTTCGTGTTCGTCGAGTAGAGGAAGATCAATGCCGAGACCGTCGTCATGGCGTTGAGGAACATGTAGACGAAAATATCGAGGATCGCCGGCGAACAAACCGGAATCGTCACGCGCCAGAACGTCGTCCAGAACGGCACTTTCAGCGATGCCCCGACCGATTCGAACTCCGCGTCGAGCTGCTTGAGCGCGGTCGACGCGGTCAGATGTCCGACCGTGTAGAAATGAGCGATCGTATTGAGGACGAGGATGCCCATCGTGGCATAGAGAAACCCGAGCGGGTTCCAGCGCGCGTTGAAGAAGAAGATATAGGCAAGCCCGAGCACCAGGCCGGGGACCGCGAGCGGCAGCATGGCCAGCAATTGAACAAGTCCGCGGATCACGAGGAAACCTCGGCTCTTCTCGACCAGGTAGGCGCCGAGAAAGATCACCGACGTCCCGATCGCGGCGGTCCACGCGCCCAGCTGCAGCGAGTTGGTATAGGCCGACCAGCCGGCGGCATCGAACTTGCTGAATTCGTAATTGTCGAACGTGAGCGACAAATTATAAGGCCAGAAACGGACGAACGACCCCCAGGCCGCGATCCCGAGTACGACCAGGAGGAAGCCGGCGACCACGACGCAATAGGCGAACAGCCCGCGATCGCGCGCGGCGCTCGGCTGCGGCTCCAGCGGCACGGCGCGCGCCGACAACACGGCCATCTGCCGCCGCTGCACCACGCGATCGGCGAAGAAGGCGAGCACGGCGGGGATCAGCAGCACCATGCCCACCACGGCGCCCATCTCGAAATTCTGCTGGCCGACGACTTGTTTGTAGACGTCCGTCGCCAGGACGTTGAATCGGCCGCCGATCACCTTGGCGATGCCGAAATCCGTGAGCACCAGCGTGAAGACGACGAAGCTGGCGCTGGTCACGCCGTATTTCGCCCCAGGCAACGTCACCGTGAAGAACACCCGCGTCTTCGAAGCGCCGAGCGCCGACGCCGCCTCGTACAGCCGCGCATCCGCCATCGCGAGCGCCGTCACCAGAATCATCAAGGCATGCGGGAAGCAATAGAACACCTGCGCCATGACGATCCCGAGCGGCCCGTAGATCGTATTGCCGAACAGCCAGCTCTTGAGAAATCCCTGGTTGCCGAACAGATAGATGAGCGCAATCGCCGGCAGGAGCGACGGCGCCAGGATCGGGATCAAAGCCAACGCCTGGAACATCCCCTTCCAGCGCATGCACGAGCGGGTCAACGCGTAGGCGTAAACGAACGCGACGGGAATGACGATCGCCGTGGTGATCAGCGCGACGTAGAGCGAATTCCAGAATGACGCCAGCAGGGACGGCGTCGAGACATAGCGCAGGTAATTCGCCAATCCGATGAATTGGCCGTCCTGATCCTGGAAGCTCTTCGACAGCAGACTCCAGAGCGGCAATGCGACGGTCGCCAGCAGCCAGATGCCGAGCAACGCGATCAGGATCCGCATCACGATCTCGTCGCGCGCCGGCTTGAGGCGCGGAGCGAAGACCTTGCCTCGGGATGCGGTTGCCATCAGGCGCGCGCGAACACGACCAGACGCTCCGGCGGAAGAGCGACGGTCAACGGCACGCCCGGCCGCAAGGCGTGGTCATGGATCAGATTGGAGGAAAAATCCCCGATCAGACGCAAGCTCGGCGACATCGCCGCATGCAAGCTGGCGCGACCGAAGGCGCCGAGGAACTCGATCGCGTCGATCTGAAAGGAAACCGCATTCTGGGTCTGGAGCGTGACGCCACGAACGCGCACGTCCTCCGGGCGCAGGCAGACCTGCACGGGCGCGCCGACGGCGAAGTCGCCGGTATCGCAATGCAGCGCCAGGCCCGACGCGTCGACGCAGCCCCGGACAGTCACCCGCGCGTCGATGAAATTCATCGTGCCGACGAAATCGGCGACGAAGGCGCTCGCTGGTTTGCCATAGATCGCTTCGGGTGTTCCCACCTGCTCGATCGAGCCGTGGTTCATGACCACGATACGATCGGCCATCGTCAGCGCCTCCTCCTGGTCATGCGTCACCATGACGGTGGTGATGCCGAGCCGGCGCTGCAGCGCGCGGACTTCGTGACGCAGGCGCGCGCGCACGCGGGCGTCGAGCGCCGAGAGCGGCTCGTCGAGCAGCAGCAGGCCGGGGGAAGTCGCCAGCGCGCGCGCCAGCGCCACGCGCTGCTGCTGCCCGCCCGAGAGCTGCGATGGATATTTCGCGCCCGCATCGGGCATGCCCACGAGCGCGAGCAACTCGTCGACCCGAGCGGTGATCTCACTGCGCGCCTTGCCACGGCTCTTCAATCCGTACCCGACATTGGCGCGGACCGTGAGGTTGGGAAACAAGGCATAGGATTGAAAGACGATGCCGAAATCGCGCTCGGACGGCGGCAAGTTGGAAATCTCGCGTCCGGCTTGCCAGATCCGCCCTTCGCTCTGCGGGTCGAGGCCGGCGATGGCGCGCAGCAGCGTTGTCTTGCCGCAACCTGAGGGACCGAGGAAGCAAATGAATTCCTGGGCGAAGATCTCGAGGTCGACGCGATCGAGCGCCGTGAAACTGCCAAACCGCTTGGTCAGCGCCTCGATCCTCAGGAACTTATCGACGGCCGCGTTGGGCGAGGATGCCATAGACGATCACCCCTCAGGATCCATGAAACGGAACACCCCGGGAGCGCTGCTCCCGGGGTGCCGTCCGTTGGGCGTGACGTCAGCGCGGCGCCGACTTGCCGTCGTAGCGCTTGGTCCACTCCGCGAGGATGCGTTCGCGGTTCTGCGCCATCCACGTCAAATCGAGCGGCAGCATCGACGGTTCAGCGTTGGCGGGATAGTTCGGCGGCGCCACGTTCAAGCCAGGCATCGCGACGATGGCGTAATATTTGCCATAGAGCAGTTCACTCGCCTTGCGTGTGACGGTCCAGTCGGCGAGCCGTTGCGCCGCTGCCAGGTTCTTCGTGCCCTTGACAATCGCCGTCGCCTCCATGTCCCAGCCGGAGCCTTCCTTCGGGAGGACGAGTTCGATCGGGGCGCCCTTCGATTTCTCGCTGGCACCGCGCATGTCGAAGCCGATGCCGACCATCCGCTCGCCGCGGGCGGCCTGAACACATGGCGCCGAACCGGAATGCGTGTAGACCGCGACGTTGTCGTGGAGCTTGTCCATGAAGCTCCAGGCCTGCGGCTCGCCCATCGCCTTCATCCAGCCGGCGACCGCGAGGAACCCCGTGCCCGACGAGGATGGATTGGGCATCACGATCTGGCCCTTGAACTTCGGATCCGTCAGGTCGTGCCACGACGCCGGCATCGGCGCGCTGACCTTCTTCTGCTCGACCGTGTTCACGCACACGACCGCGAGCCACGCGTCCATTCCGGTCCACGCCATCGGCGAACTCGTCGAACGGAACAGCGGCTTGAGCGTCTCCGCTCCCTTTGGCGTGTAGGGTTGGACCAGGCCTGCCTTGTCGAACAGGATCAGACTCGTCACCGCGAGACCCCAGATGACATCGGCGCGCGGATTGTCCTTCTCGGCAAGGAATCGCGCCGTCATCGTGCCTGTCGAGTCGCGGACCCATTGGATCTCGATGTCCGGGTTGTCCGCCTCGAAGGCCTGCTTGTAAGGCTGAAGCTGATCGTTTTCGAGCGCGGTATAGACGGTGAGCCGCGTTTTCTGCTGCGCGTCCGCGGCGCTCCCGCTCAGCGCGATCGCAATGGCCGCGGCGCTGGTCGTCAAGACTCTCCTCAACATGCAACCTTCTCCTGTTGGATGACGGTTCTATCGCGCCGCACACCGGCGCGTTCGTGTTCTTGCCGTAGTTTTATGACAATGCGTCGATGGGTGAAAGCGGCCAGACTCAGCCCGGCCAGGGCAACGAGTAGGTTCGCACATTGGTGAAGCTCTTCATGGCCTCGACCACGCCCTCCTTGTAGCCATTGCCCGAATCCTTGATGCCGCCGAAGGGCGACATTTCGATGCGATAGCCGGGCACCTCCCACACGTTGACCGTGCCGACCTGCAGCTCGTTGATGAAGCGCGTGATGTAGTCGAGCCGGTTCGTACAGACGCCCGAGGAAAGCCCGAAAGCCGTCGAGTTGGACACCTCGATGGCATGCGCGATGTCGCGGCAGCGGATCACCGGGATGGCGGGTCCGAACGTCTCTTCGCGGACCAGCTCGCAATCGAACGGTACCTTGTCGACGACCGTGGGTGGAAAGACCGCGCCCTTGCGATCGTTGCCGTGTCGCAGCACGGCGCCGCGCGCGACGGCGTCCTCCACGCGACGCTGGAACATGACCGCCGATTTCTCGTTGATGACCGTGCCGACATCGGTCGCGGGGTCGCTCGGATCGCCGGCTTTCAGCTTCTTGGCCGTCTCGATGACCCGCGCGACAAACGCCTCCGCCACCGACTCGATGACGAGGATGCGCTTGACCGCGGTGCAGCGCTGGCCGGAATTCTTCGTTGCCCCGGCGACGGCGAGTTCGGCCGCCTTGTCCAGATCGGCGTCTTCCATGACGATCAGCGGGTCGTTGCCGCCGAGCTCGAGGACCGTGCGCTTGTAGCCCGCCTTGCTCGCGATGTACTTGCCGACGCCGACTGAGCCGGTGAACGTGATCAGATCGATCAACGGATTGGTGATCATCTCGTCGGTGAACGGACCGGGCAAGCCGGTGACGACCGAGAGCATTTCCGGCGGCAGTCCCGATTCATAGAGGATATCGGCCAGCAGGAGCGCCGTCAGCGGTGTCGCCTCGGTCGGCTTCAGCACCACGCGATTATTGGTGGCGATCGCGGGTGCGAGCTTGTGCGCGGGCATGTTGAGCGGATGGTTGAACGGCGTGATCGCGCTGATGCAGCCGAGCAGCGGCGTGCGCATCGTGTAGATCCGCCGCGACTTGCCGTGAGGCGTGATGTCGCAGCTGAAGATCTCGCCGTCGTCCTTGATCGCGAACTGGCCAGCCAGCGTGAAGACGTCGTAGGCCCGGCCGACCTCGTAGAGCGAGTCCTTCATGCATAGGCCGGCCTCGGCGGTGATCAGCTCCGCGATCTCTTGGCGACGCGCGGCCAGCTTTTCGCCTGAGTTCATCAGGATCCGCTGGCGTTCGTAACGCGTGAGCTTGGATTTGTAGCGATGCCCGATCTCGAGCGCCTCGCGGACGTGCTCCACGCGCCCGGCCGGCACGGTGCCGACCACCGCGTTGGTGTACGGATTCAGCACCTCGATCTTCTCGTCGGTCGTCACCTTGCGGCCGGCGATGCGCATCGCCTCATGACGCACGCCCGAGGCGGACATGGCGCGGTGGACGGTCATGCGGCGGCCCTCTCCAGCAGCTGGTTCAATGCCAAATCGAAGATGTCGAAGTTGCGATAGCGGCGGCCAGCCTCGAGTGCGACGCGCCTGTTGAACATCAGCGGCACGCGCTGCTCGGAGATCCCGCCATGCGACCGCAGCGGCTCCTTCAATCCCGAGAGATCATGCCGAGCCAGGCTGGTGCCGAGAACCTTGTGTCGCGTCGAGACGATCACGATGTCGCCCATGCGGTCCTCCGGCAATTCGAACTTCGCGCATGCCGTCTTGCGATCGAGCGCGGCCTCGATGCCCGGGACTGTGGCCAGCCGCGCCGCGATCTCGGCGACCGATATGTCCGTCGGCAGATACGCCGTCGCGAACGATCCCAATGCGCCGTGATGAACGACGTAGGGATCCGTGATCGGCAGGATCACCCGCGCGCGCGCGGCGCCGAGCCAGGTGTCGAACAGATCCTGAAGGAAAATGATGTCGGGCTTCGCGGTCGCGTCGTGCTTGGCGTTCATACCGTGATCGGCGGTCACCGCGATGACGCAGCCCAAGGCGTCGAGCCGCGCGAGATAGCGATCGATCATCGCGTAGAAAGCATTGGCGACCGGCGTTCCCGGCGCGTGCTTATGCTGGATGTAATCGGTGGTCGACAGATAGAGCAGGTCCGGCCGCTGCTGTTCCATGAGCTTGACGCCGGCTGCGAAGACGAACTCGCTGAGTTCGGCCGAATAGACGTCGGGCACGGGCATGCCGACCGTTTCGACCACCCGCTCGATCCCGTTGATCGGGAGAGTCGCCTGCCCCGCCTTCTCCGAGGAGAAGCTGAACGCCTTGCCTGGCCCGAGCGTCAGCCCCTTTCCGAGCAGGCCACGGAGCTTGTCCTTCGCCGTGATGACGCCGATGGTCAGGCCAGCCGCCTGAGCCGCCTTGAAGATCGTATCGACCCGAAGGAATTTCGGGTCGTTCATCATCACCTCGCTCGATGAGTCGCGGTCATAGAAGTAATTGCCGCAGATGCCGTGCACCGCAGGCGGCGTGCCGGTGACGATCGACAGATTGTTGGGATTGGTGAAGCTCGGCACCACGCAATCGCCGATGATGGAGGTCCCGGTCGCCAGCACGCGCGCGAAGAACGGCGCCACACCGGCTTCCACGGCGCGCTCGACATACCCAGGTTCGGAACCGTCCACGCACACCACGACGACGGGCGCGTCGGGGGTGCGATAGTTTCGGCCATTGACGGCAATCGTCTTCATCTCGGGCGCTCCTCAGGCGGCGACGGCAGGCGCACCGTGGCGCACGCCGAGTTCGGTGAGCATCTCGCGGATCGCACCGAGCGCGCCGCGGATGTGTATCGCATCGAGGCGGCCGATGCAGCCGATACGAAAACTATCGGCGACCGTCAGCTTGCCGGGATAGATGACATAGCCGCGTTCCTTGAGCCCGTCGTAGAAGGCCTGGAACTTGAATTGTGGATCGGCCGGCATATGGAATGTAACGATGATCGGTGCCTGCAACGCGTCCGGCAGCAAGGTGCGAAAGCCAAGGGCACGCATTCCGTCGATCAGGATCTGCGCGTTGTTGGTGTAGCGCGCGAGACGGGCGGGTTGACCGCCTTCCGCCTGGTATTCCTGAATCGCCTGGTGCAACGCCACGATCACTTGGATCGGCGGCGTGAAGCGCCATTGCCCGGTCTTCTCCATCGCCTGCCACTGATCGTGCAGGTCGAGCACCAGCGTGGTTGAATTGCCCTTCGTCTTGACCAGCGCTTCCTGCCGGCAGATCACGAACCCCATGCCCGGCAGGCCTTCTAGGCATTTGTTCGAGGAGGCCGCCAGCGCATCGTAGGTCACCTCGCGCGCATCGATCGGCAGGGCGCCGAACGCGCTCATCGAGTCGATCAACAGCCGGCGCCCATGCTTCGCCGTCACGCGCGCGATCTCGGCGACCGGATTGAGAATGCCGCTCGTGGTCTCGCAATGGACCGCGAACACATGCGTGACCGCCGGATCGCCGGTCAGAACCGAATCGAGCTGAGCGAGGTCGGGGGGCGTGTCCTCCGGTGTCTCGAGCACGACCGTCGAGCGACCAGCGATCTCGCAGATCCGCGCCGCACGCTTTCCATAGGCGCCGTTGACCAGCAGCACGAGCTTGCCGCCGCGCGGCACGAAGTTGGTGAGCATCGCCTCGACGGCGAAGGTCCCGCTGCCCTGCATGCCGACGGTCACATGCGTCCCCTCGCCGCCGGCGATCGCCGTGATGGCGGCCAGCATTTCGCGATTGAAGCGCACGAAGCTCGCGTCGCGCGATCCCCAGTCATGGACCATTGCCCGCTTGACGCTTGCGGACGTGGTCAGCGGTCCTGGCGTCAGCAGAAATGGGTCACCGGTTTCGGAACGAGCCGTCGGCATGGCGAGTCCTCCTAGATGCGTCGCTACAATCATCGCCCCTTGCCCGGGATCGCTCAAATACATAATCCGTATCCCATCGATCGACACGGGCTATGGCAGACGACACCGCTCGCGGCACGCGCCGGGATGGCGCCCTCGTCGCCGCGTTCGTGACGCCCGCTTCGACCGTTGCCGCCGGCGCGCGCGCTGTTATCGAACGGTCATAACTCTGGCATCCGTTGCGGCGCGGGCCTTAATATCCGGCGCGAAGCTCAACGACATGCACGGCACAGAAATCCTCATCACGCTGATCGGCAGCGTCGCACTCCTGCTCTGGGGCGTGCGCATGGTCCGGACAGGCGTAACGCGCGCTTTCGGCTCGCAGATCCGCCGCGTGATCGCCACGAGCACGCGCAATCTTGGGCGTGCATTCCTGACTGGCTTCGCCATCACCGCCTTCGTGCAGTCGAGTACCGCGACGACTCTCATCGTCTCGTCGTTCGCTGGCCGCGCCTTGATCGCGGCGCCGGCGGCGCTCGCCGTCGTTCTCGGCGCCGATCTGGGCTCGACGATGGCCGTGCAAGTCCTGTCCTTCGATCTCGGCTGGCTCGCCTACGCGGCGATCGCGGCGGGCGTATTCTGGTTCATGGGAACGGGCGAGGAGCGGTCGCGCCACATTGCGCGTATCGCGATCGGCCTCGGGCTCATGCTGCTCAGCCTGAAACTCATCGCTACCGCATCGGCGCCGCTGCGCGGATCGCTCGCCATCAACGCCGTCCTGGGTGGGCTGGTCGGCGAACCGATCGTGGCGATGGTGATCGGCGCGATCGTCACCTGGCTTGCGCATTCGACGCTCGCGATCGTGCTGCTGGTCGCTTCGCTTGCCGCCGTTCAGATCATGCCGCCGGACGTCGCGGCTGCTCTGGTCATCGGGTGCAATATCGGCGGCGCCTTCGCACCGTTCATCGGTCAGAGCGGGGCGACACCGGCCGCGCGGCGCGTGCCACTCGGGAATCTGCTGATGCGCACCAGCATCGGCGTGCTCGCTCTGCCTGCGATAGACCCGGTGTTGACGATGCTCTCGCACGTCACGGCGGATGCGGCGCGGCTGACGATCAACTTCCATACCTTCTTCAATCTTGCGGTCGTCGTCCTCTTTCTCGGCCTCGTGCCTCTCGTGGCGCGCCTCTGCGCCACCATTCTGCCCGATCGACCGAACGTGGAGGATGTCGGTCGCCCGCGTTACCTCGATGCCGCGCTGGTGGAACATCCCGCCGAGGCGTTGGTCTGCGCGGCGCGCGAGACCCTGGCGCTCGGCGATCATGTGGCGCAGATGCTGCGACAGACCATCGAGGTCTTCGCACGCGACGACCAGAAACTGATGCGCGTGGTCGAAGCGTCCGACGACGCCGTCGACCGCCTCCACGAGGCGATCAAGCTCTATCTGATCCAGGTCAGTCGCGCCGGCATGACCGAGGCCGAGAGCCGCCGCTATGTCGAAATCCTCAGCTTCGTCACCAATCTCGAGCATGCCGGCGACATCATCGACAAGAACCTGATGGAACTGGCGGCGAAGAAGATCCGCAATCGCGTCGCTTTTTCCGTGGAAGGTCTCGAGGAACTCAAGGCCTTCCATGCGCGCGTGCTGGATAATCTGCAACTCGCCTTCAACGTCTTCATGTCGCGCGATCCGGCGATCGCGCCCCGGCTCTTGCGTGAAAAGATCGAAATGCGCGAGGCCGAATTATCGGCGGCGGACAGTCATTTCCGTCGGCTGCGCGAAGGGCGTCCGGAATCGATCGAGTCCAGCGCCATCCATCTCGACGTCGTGCGCGATCTGAAGCGCATCAACAGCCATCTCACGTCCGTCGCCTATCCGATCCTCGAAGCGACGGGCGAGCTGAGCGAAACGCGGCTCCGCGCAGAGGTCGTCCTCCCGCCTCCGCTCGGCAGCGCCGACCCGGCGACGAACTGATCCGGCCGCGAGGCCGGCGGGTCAGAATCCCGCCTGCCTTTGCGCGTCGAACCAGAATTTGATCAGCAGGAAGTCATAGATCACCGCGAAAACGAAGGTGGCGAGTCCGAAGCCGTAGACCGGCGTGTCGACGGCGCCTGCGGCATGAATGAGGCCGACCAGCCCCAGGATGCTGACGAACACCCCCATCACGATCGTGCTGACTTTGTCGTTCATGTCTTCCTCCGAGAAGCTGGCAGCGATGACGCCTCGCCATCGTGCAGAATGCGTTGCGCGGCGCCGTCCAGATCGTCGAACTGGCCGGAACGCAGCGCCCACAAGAAAGCGGCGAGGCCGAGCAGCCCGAGCAGGACTGCAAGTGGAATCAGGATCAGAAGGCTGTTCATGATCGCCCCTCCTTCCGGGCGAGACGAAGCGCATTGGCGATGACGATCAACGACGACGACGACATGGCGACCGCCGCGACGAGCGGCGTGACGAACCCGGCGACCGCCAGCGGAACGGCCAGCGCGTTGTATCCGATCGCTAGCACGAGATTCTGCCGTGCGACGCTTTGCGCGGCGCGCGCTAGGCCGAGCGTCTCCAGCACGGGCGCGAGCCCATCTCCCTGAAACACCACGTCCGCCGCGTTCTGCGCGATGTCGACGGCGCTCGACGGAGACAGCGAGGCTTGGGCCGCTGCGAGCGCCGGCGCGTCGTTGAGACCGTCCCCGACCATCACGACCTTGCGGCCACCCGCCGCGAGTTTCGCGAGTTCACGCGCTTTATCGGCCGGTGTGGCGCCGCCCAGCCAGGCATCGATCCCGACGGCGCGCGCCATCACTTCGACCGCCCGGGCCCGGTCGCCCGAGAGCAGGCGCACTTCGTATCCGCGCGCGCACAAGGCCGCCACGACCGACTTCGCATCGTGGCGCAGCGCATCGCTGAATGCGAAGCGCACGGGCGAGATGCCCGGTCCCACCAGCCAGAGTTCCAACCCTTCGTCCGCGGCGAGCGGCCTCGCCACTTCCGCGGCCACACCGCAGAAGCCACGGCTGCCCAGACGCCACTCACCGGCCGGCGTCGCACAGCGCAATCCCGCACCGGGTTCCTCAACCACGTCGCGCCACGCTGCGGCCTGCGGCGCGGCACGCGCCATGGCCCGCGCTAGCGGGTGGCGACTGACCTGGGCCAAGCCGCTCGCGGTGCGGACGGGATCAATCATCGCGCGCGTCGCATCGTCGGCGGAGACCGCGACCAGATCAGGGCGGCCGCAGGTCAGCGTCCCGGTCTTGTCCAGAACGACCGTGTCGATCTGCGACAGGCGCTCCAGCGCGGTGGCCGATTTGAGCAGGATGCCGCGGTTGAGCAGTCGACTGGACGCGACGACCTGGACCACAGGCACGGCGAGCGCCAACGCACAGGGACAGGTGATGATGAGCACGGCGACGGCGTACATGACCGCGTCTTCCGCCGAAGCATCGAGAAGGAAGAACCAGGCGAGGAAGGTCAGCGCACCGGCCACATGCACGACCGGCGCGTAGAGACGCGCGACGCGGTCGGCGATCGTGACGTAGCGTCCCTGCGCATGCTCCGCCGCCTCCATCAGCCGCGCGATCTCGGCAAGCAACGTCGACTCACCGGCGCCGCGTGTGGTCACCTCGATCGACTGGCCCAGATTGACACTCCCCGCGAAGACCTGCGTGCCGACGTCCACGGATTGAGGCAAGGCTTCACCAGTCACGACGCTCTGGTCGATCGTCGTGGCGCCGCGCGCGATCACACCGTCGACCGGGATGCGCTCGCCGCTGGCGACCAGGACGACGTCACCGGCGCGCACGAACTCGGCGCGGCGCACCTGCACGACGCCGTCGGAGAGCAGGACCCGCACGGCCCGCGTCGCAAGAGCGACCACCTGCTGCGCAGCCTGTCGGGCCCGCCCGCGCGCGCGCGTGTCGAGGTAGCGGCCGATCAGCAGGAAGAACAGCAAGGTGATGGCGGAGTCGAAGAACGCATGCGGCCGCCCCGCAGCGGTCTCGTAGATGCTCATGCCCGCGGCCAGCGTGACACCGATCGAGATCGGCACATCCATGTTGGTACGCCCTGCCCGCAGCGCGCGCAGGGCCGAGCGGAAGAACGGCAGGCCGGCCACCGCGATCGCCGGCAGGGCGATCAATGCCGAGACCCAGTGCAGCAACTCGCGCGTCGCTGGGCCCATCGAGCCCGCATGTCCCGACCACACGCCGACCGAAATCAGCATCACATTGGCCGCCGCGAAACCGGCGACGGCCAGGGCGCGGAGCAACTCGCGCTCCTGGCGTGCGCGCGAGTCGTTCTCGGCCTCGGCATCGAAAGGCGCCACGCGAAAGCCGAGCGCGGTCAAGCGACCGACCAGCGCCGCGGTGCGCTCCGGACCGCCCGTCCATTCCAGGTTCAGGCGGCGGGTCGAGAAATTCACGCGCGCGCCAAGCACGTCGCGGTCATGCGCCAACGCGGATTCCACCAGCCAGACGCATGCGCCGCAAACCAGACCTTCGACATGCAGCTGCAGCCGCGACGCGCCATTGGCCGTGGCCACGAAGGCGCTCAGATCCTCCTCCTGTCTCTCCGGGCGCAGGGTTCCGGGAGAGAGGGTCCGGCGACGATAGAACGCATCGAGCCCGAGCCCGGCCACGAGCGTCGCGGCCGCTTCACATCCGTGGCAGCAGAAGCGTTGCGAAGGGGTAGCGAGTTCCACGTCGCAATGCGCACAGCGCGCCGGCGCTCCCGACGCCGCTGGCGCTTCGAGGGCGAGCGCGACGCTCATCGAATGAACAGGCGCTGGGTCGACTCGAAGCGCTCGCCCGATCGCGTGACGCTGACACGCGCATCCCACTGGCCGCTGCTCGGCAGCCGCACCGGCGCTACGTAGCTGCCGCTCGCTTCCTCGCTCAGCTCGACCTGCACCGGCGTCTCACCGCCAACCGGCCTGACGAACGTCACCAGCAACTTGGCGCCGCTCAGCGCCTGTCCATCGCGATCGTTCAATTGCACCCGCAGATTCCCGTCATGGGGTGCGGCAGGAGCGAACGCCGTGCGCAAGGTCCAACCCAGCCGCTCCTGGCGATCCACCTCGGCGAGCACACGGTTGTAGGCGAGGCCGCGCTCGAAGGCGGCGTCATGTGCAAGTCCCGGAAATGTCTTGAGCGCCATCGTCACCATCCCCGCGTTCACCGCGACGACGAAAACCATGCCGCCGACAAAGATCCAGGGAATCAGGCTTTTCGAGTTTGTGGCCGCCATCTCGTTCACTCCTCAGTGCTTGGGTCCAACGAACACGCTCTCCTGACGCGCCTGAGCGTGCTTCCGGGCGTCCCGCAGGATGAAATCGATGTCGTTGTGTTCCTTCGCAGGCTTCGCCCGCTTTTCGCCGGCAGGCTCGGCCACATAGACGCGATAGGTCGCCACCGAATCCGGCTTAGCGGTGAGTTGCACATGGTCGTCGATCGGCTGGGCTTCCTCGCCGACGACCGAGACTCGCGCATGCTCGAGACCGTGAATGGCCAGATCGAAGACCCGCGTCTCGCGCGCCTTGTTGAGAATCTTGATCGTGTAGCCGTTGCGGATCGATCCGTCCGACAAGGTGACGAAGAGCGGGGCGCGATCGCGCAACACGTGCAGTTCGACGTCGCTGCGCATCACCAGCGCAGTGAGCATGACGGAGGCGACGAGGACGAGAACCGCCGCGTAGATGATCGGTCGCGGCCGGATCCAGCGATGACGGTGGGACGTACCGCTTGCCTTTGCCTGCTGGTTCGCCAGCGTATCGAACGCGATCAATCCCCGCGGCCGCCCGACCTTGTCCATCACTGTATTGCAGGCGTCGACGCACAATCCGCAGCCGATGCATTCGAGCTGCTGCCCGTCGCGGATATCGATGCCGGTGGGGCAGACCGCGACACAGGAATCGCAATCGATGCAATCACCTCGACCTTCCCAGCTCGTCCCGGATTTGTGCTTGCCACGCGGCTCGCCGCGCGGCCGCTGATAGGTGACGGTGAACGTATCCTCGTCGAACATCGCCGCCTGGAAGCGCGGCCACGGACACATGTAGGTGCAGACCTGCTCGCGTGCCCAACCCGCGAAGGTATAGGTCGTCGCCGTGAACGCCGCGACGAAGAGATAGACCGTGAGCGAAGCGCGGCCGGTGAAGATGTCGATGAACGTCGTCGGCGCGTCGACGAAATAGAATACCCAGGCGCCACCGGTCGCGGCGCCGATCACGACCCAAGCGGCGTGCTTGGCAAGCTTGCGCATCAGCTTGACGGAATCCCACGAAGACCTGTCGAGCTTGATGCGGGCGTTGCGATCGCCCTCGATCCAGCGTTCCACCAGCATGAACAAATCCGTCCATACCGTCTGCGGGCATGCATAGCCGCACCAGACCCGGCCGAGATAGGCCGTGACGAAAAACAATCCGACGGCGCCGAGGATCAGCAGGCCGGTGATGAAATAGACCTCCTGCGGCCAGATCTCGATCCAGAAAAAATAGCCGCGCCGCCCGGGCAGATCGAGCAGGATCGCCTGGTCCGGCGCGCCCGGCCCGCGGTCCCAACGAAGCCACGGCGCGAGATAGTAGAGTCCGAGGCAGAGCCCGAGGACCGTCCATTTGATCCGGCGATAGAGACCCTCGACGCGCCGCGGATAGACCTTGATGCGGGTGACATAAAGCGGCTGCTCCGCCCGTTGTTCACGGACGGAGCGCACTTGGTCATCACTCCCGACGAACGGGACTGGTGCTTTCATGCCGATACCATCGTCCAACCCGGCACCGCGCGGCTACTTCCCGCCACCGAGCGTGTGCACATAGACGACCAGCATCTTGATCGTGGCCGCGTCGAGGCGTCCTTCCCACGCCGGCATGGCACCCGCGCGCGCGTTGGCGATCGACTGGATGACGCTCGCTCGATCACCGCCATAGAGCCAGATCCGGTCGTCGAGACGCGGGGCACCGAGTTCCATGTTCCCCTCGCCCTTCTCGCCGTGACAGGCCACGCAATGCTCCTTGTAGAGGGCGTCGCCGCGAGCCGATGCCGCGCTGCTCTGCGCCGCGCCGGACATGGTGAGCACGTAGTCGGCGACGTCGGCGATCTCC
>JANNTF010000188.1:0-1434 GCA_031403455.1 Alphaproteobacteria bacterium
TCCATACACGCGAGACGGATTTCGCCGAGATGTTGTGGCCGCAACTCGTGCGCGGCGGCGCCATCATGTTCTGCCTGCTGCCGCCCACGCGCATCGCGCGCGGGCATCTGGCGCGCGCGGCGATCACGGATGCGCGTTCGCTGTTCAACCTGATGCGCAATCTCGGCGGCGCCATCGGCCTCGCGCTCATCGATACCGTGCTCTACGGCCGTGCGCCGATCCATGCCGAGCGTATCGGCCAGCGCCTGCTCGCGGGCGACGAGGCAGCCGCGACGCTGATCGGGTTGCCGCTCAAGCTGTTTCGCGATCGCATCGGCCAGCCGATCGACGCCGTGGCCACCGAGTTCGTGCGGCCGATGATCGAGCGCGCGGCGTTCATCACGGCGGTGAACGAGGCCTGGGCCATGCTGGCGCTGTTCACCGCATTGGCGGTCGCGAGCCTCGTCCTGCTCCGGCGACGCGCGGTCAGTTAACCGGTATCGGCGCATCGCCCTTGATCACGGTGCGGCGCACCAGGCGCGGCTCGAGCGCCGCGTCGTATTCGGTGCCGCGATGGATGGTGGCGCGGTTGTCCCACATCAGGAGATCCCCAGCCCGCCAGACATGATCGTAGATGAAGCGCGGCTCGGTGCAGTGATTCATGATGCGCTCCATGAGCCCGCGGCTCTCGAGCGGCGGCATGTCGAGGAACTCCTGGGCGTGGCTGCCGAGATAGATCGCCTTGCGCCCCGTCGGCGGGTGGAGGCGCACCAAGGGCTGTTCCACCGGCGGCACTTCCTTGCTCTGGGTCTCGTTGAGTTTGGGGTATCCGGCCTTCAGGCGTGAGACGTTGAGATCGTGAAGCGCGCGCAGCTGCGCGTAGCGCGCGCGTTCCGCAACACCCAGGGCCTCATAGGCGCCGATCATGTCGGCGAGCATCGTGTGCCCACCGTTCTTCGGCGCGAGTTCGGCGTAGAGGATCGTCGCCAGCGCCGGCTTCGCGCGCCATGACGCGTCGGTGTGCCAGAACAGCGTGCCGCGATCGGGGTGGACGGCGTTGGGCTTGCCGTCGGGTCCGACATTCGAGAGTTCGAAGATCTCCGGGTACTTGGCCTTATGGTATTCGTTGAGCACGTGCACCTCGAGCTCGCCGAAATTCCGGCTGAACTCGATATGCGTCTCGGGCGACAGGCGCTGGCCACGCACGAGCAGGACCCGGTGGCGATCGAAAGCCGCGCGCAGCTCGGCCCGGATGCCCGGATCGAGGGGACGCGAGATATCGATGCCGAGCGCCTCGACCCCGAAATCGCCGACCAGCGTGCGCAGCTCGAGTTTTTCACGAAGTTGCGTGGCCATGCCTGATATCTCCCTTGTCCTCGGCTCGAACGGCTTCCCGGCTCAGCCATCGTGTGAACCGATGAAGCGCTTGCGCCTGAACATCAACCACAAGCCCAA
>JANNTF010000189.1:0-4288 GCA_031403455.1 Alphaproteobacteria bacterium
GATCGAGTACGCCGACGGCGATCGCCGAATTCGCGTCGCGCGCGCACCCAGCATCGCGGGTGCCAGCATTGCGGCACCCGCGCCGCAGCCCACACCCGTGGCGGCCGCAAGCGATGGCACGCCGCTCAACGCCATCACGTCGCCGATGGTCGGGACCGCCTATCTCTGCCCCGAACCGGGCGCGCCGAATTTCGTGAAGCCCGGTGATCGCGTCAACGAGGGACAGACGCTGCTCATCATCGAGGCGATGAAAGTCATGAATCCGATCAAGAGCCCGCGCGCCGGCACCGTGACGGCCGTGCTGATCGAGAATATCGCGCCGGTCGAATACGGCCAGCCGCTGATCGTCGTCGACTGAGCGCGACCAGGGCCACGCGCGCGATGTTCGAGAAGATCCTGATCGCCAACCGGGGCGAGATCGCGCTGCGGATCCATCGCGCGTGCCGCGAACTCGGTATCGCCACGGTGGCCGTGCACTCGACCGCCGACGTCGACGCCATGCACGTGCGCCTCGCCAATGAGAGCGTGTGCATCGGTCCGCCGCCGGCCCGCGACAGTTACCTCAACATGCCCGCCATCCTCTCGGCCGCCACGATCACCGGCGCCGATGCCATTCATCCCGGCTACGGTTTTCTGTCGGAAAGCGCCGACTTCGCCGCGATGGTCGAGGAGCATGGATTCGTCTTCATCGGCCCGAGCCCGGAACACATCCGGATGATGGGCGACAAGGTGATCGCGAAACAGACGGCGCGATCGCTCGGGATCCCTTGCGTTCCCGGGTCGGAGGGGCCGGTTGACGATCTGGCGACCGCCAGAAAGGCCGCCGAGGATATCGGCTATCCCGTGCTCGTCAAAGCTGCCGCCTGCCGTGGCGGGCGCGGGATGAAGGTGGCCGCGAGTCCCGCGGTGCTCGAGGAGGCGTTTCGCACCGCCCGCGGCGAGGCCGAGGCCGCGTTCGGTGACGGCCGCGTCTATCTCGAGAAATACCTGAGCCACCCGCGACACATCGAGATCCAGGTCATCGGCGACAGCCACGGCAACATCGTTCATCTCGGCGAACGCGACTGCTCGCTGCAACGCAAACATCAGAAGCTGCTCGAAGAGAGTCCCTCACCCGCGCTCAACGAGGGTCAGCGCAATCAGATCGGTGAAACGGTGTGTCGCGCGCTGCGGACGATCGGCTACCGCAATGCCGGCACCGTCGAGTTTCTCTACGAGGATGGCGAGTTCTACTTCATCGAGATGAATACGCGCCTGCAAGTCGAACACCCCGTCACCGAGATGATCACGGGCATCGATCTCGTGCGCGAGCAGATCCGCATCGCGGCCGGCGCGCCGCTCTCTTTCGGCCAGGAGAGCGTGAAGCTGCTCGGCCACGCCATCGAGTGCCGCGTGACGGCGGAGAATCCCGATAGTTTCCAGCCCTCGCCGGGCCGGGTGAACGAATACCACCCGCCCGGCGGCCTCGGCGTTCGCGTCGATTCCGCGCTCTATTCCGGCTATGTGGTGCCACCCTATTACGACAGCATGGTCGCGAAGCTGATCGTGCACGGCGCGACGCGCAACGAAGCCTTGATGAGATTGCGGCGCGCGCTCGACGAATACGTGATCGGCGGCATCGAAACCACCCTGCCCTTGCATCGGCGAATTCTGGGATCGAGCGACTTCGTCGACGGCACCTACGACATACACTGGCTGGAGCGCTTCGTCGGCATCAAGAAGTGACCGTGCCAGGCAAACGGGATGCTCATGCGGCCGCATGGTCGAGATAACCCCTGAGTTTCTGTTGCGCGCCTATGCCGCCGGCATCTTCCCGATGGCCGATCGTGCGGATGCGGCCACTCTTCGCTGGGTCGAGCCGCGCCGCCGCGGCGTGATCCCACTCGACGCGTTCCACATTCCCCGCTCGCTGCGCAAGACCGTTCGCCACCAGATCTTCGAGGTGACGGTGGATCGCGATTTCGCGGCCGTGATGCGCGCCTGCGCCGCGCCCGGCCCTGGCCGCGAACAGACCTGGATCAACGCGGAGATTCACCGCCTCTACAACGCACTTTATGCGATGGGCCATGCGCACTCGGTCGAGTGCTGGCGCGCGGGAGAACTCGTCGGCGGCCTCTACGGCGTGTCGCTCGGCGCGGCATTCTTCGGCGAGAGCATGTTCGCGCGCGCGACCGACGCATCCAAGGTCGCGCTGGTGCACCTCGTTGCGATCTTGCGTCGGGGCAACTTCGAGCTTCTCGATGCGCAGTTTCTCACGCGGCATCTGGAGCGGTTCGGCGCCATCGGGATCGCGCGCCCGCTCTACTTGCGCCAACTCGAGGCGGCGATCGTCAAGCCGGCGGTGTTCTATCGCGACATCGCCGCCGCTGCGGCCTTGCAATCGACCAACCACACGTCATAGACGGGGTGCTCGAGTGCAGACATCGCAGGGCTCGTGGCGAACATCCACCCGGTGAACAGGCGGGTGAGCCCTTCTTCGCCTGCGCGCTGTTCGTTGATCTCCATGAAAGCCGCGCTCTCCGGCGTTTCCTCGAGCGGACGCTTTCGGCAGGCGCGCAGCGTGATCACGAGGTTGCCAATCCGCGTCGCCTCGCCGACAACCGCGTCGACGCTGCGAACCCGCCCGGTGATCTTCTCCAAGGTCTGAAGTTCGCCGGTCGGCAAGGCGAGCGGCTCACGTCGAATGCGCGGTGCGGCAGCGCCAGGCACGGAGGCTGGTGGTGCAGCCAACGCCGGAGGCGGCGCGGGCGCCACGATCGAAGGCGTCGATGGGGCGGGCGGCGGCGGCGGCGCGACGAAAGCTGGCGCCTGGGCGCCGGCCGGCGCGATCAACGCCAACACCACGAGCAGCAGGGCGAGGCGGAACGTCAATTCGAGACTCGCAAGCCATGCACGATCTGGATGGCGAGCAGCCGCGCGAGACAATCGTAAACCTTGTCGGCGGTCTCGGTCATCATGGACGCGGGCAGATTGTCGACCACGATCTGATCGCTCTTCGCCCAGTGGCGCATGATCGCGAAGCGCGGAAAGACGATGAGATCACGCATCGCCTCTGCCTGGTGCATCGCGTCCAGATAGGGTTGATAGTTGATCAGCAGCGCCGAGCGGCGGCCGTATTGCGGCTCGATCAGGACGATGTCGGTTCGCGTCTCCGCCAACCGATCGATGCCATCGCGCAGCGTGTTGATGAATTCATCGATGTTCAGTCCGCGCACCGCCTCGGCGGTCCCGGTCTCCCACAGCACGAGGTGGGGACGTTCGGCAATCACCTCGTCCAGTCGCGACAGCATCTTCTGGGCGGTGTCGTAGGCCTTTGCCTTGACGATCACGCGCAGGGTCGTCGCTGGATAGCGCTGTTTCAGGACATCCTCGAGCCGGGCAGGCCAGGCTTTCGCGGGCGTCGACGCGCCGATTCCTTGTGCCGATGCCGAGCCAAGCACGACGATGCGGAAGACCTGCTCACGTTCGATGCGCCGCGCCGAACGCCGCAGCAGCGAGGGATCCGCCACGAAGGCGACGGGCGCTCGGCATTGCGGCGGCAAACGCGCCATCTCCGCGTCGAGCGTGGCTTCATCCGCCCCGCGTGCGGTATCCATGCTCAACAGCAGCGCTGCGCCGCAGACCAGTGATCTCCAATTCATCCTTCGCCTCCCGTCGGCAAAGGTCGCGGCGGGCCGATATTTCCACGACTGGCCCGTTCACGGCTCTTCGACCACCCAAGAAAACCTGCGATCGCCATCAAGATCCCGCAGCCGCCGAAGCTAACCAACGCTTCCGGGGCGACTCCATACCCGAATTCCACCAGCAAAGCGTGCCCAGCCACGGATAGAAAGATGCCAATGCAGAATATTTCCAGCGAGTGCTGCCCACACCGCACGATCGGGGACACCCACGCGCTGCGCAGCCATTTCGCATCCGCAGACACGACCGTTACGGCAACATGGGCCAGCGCGAGGAAGCAGAGCAGCCGCAAGGGGCCGAGATTCGTCTTGTGGCTGACGTCCCAGACCCGATCGACGAACCACTTGGGAACGAATGCGAGACTGTCAGCGAAAGTCACGAGCAGCTTGGCGGCGACGCACAGCGCAAGAAACACGCCGCTCACGACAGGCGGCGGCAGACGCAGCAGGCGTGACGCGTTGCCCTGCACATGATGCCGCAAGCCGAATGCCGCGCCGATCAAGAACAGAAACTGCCACGCCATGGGATTGTGGAACCACGTGCCGTCGGGATAGGCACGCAGATTGAATCCGGAAAGCTGCACGGCCAGCCACAGGGCGGCACTGAC
>JANNTF010000190.1:0-23326 GCA_031403455.1 Alphaproteobacteria bacterium
GCCAAGTCGGCGCCCCGTCCGCTGGCCCCCGTCCGCTGGCCCCCGTCCGCTGGCCCCCGTCCGCTGGCCCCCGTCCGCTGGCGTTGACTCGATGCGCGCCGCGGCGCGAGGATTTGCAGCGCGATTGTGCACTGCTTCACAACCCGGCGGGTCGATCCGAGCCATGGTGGCCTCGAACCGCCGGACGATATTCGATGGGTTCGGCAATCTGAGATCACTCAACGACGAGGGAGACCCTCGTGCCGCTGGCGAAACGCCTTGCTCAACGCCGACTCTGCGCGATCCTGGCGGCCGACGTCGTCGGCTATAGCCGGCTGACGGAAGCGCATGAGGAGTTCACGCATCGTGAACTCATGCGGTTGCGCGCCGAGGTGCTGGAGCCGGGCATTGCCGATCGTCGCGGCCAGCTGGTCAAGAATACGGGCGACGGGTTTCTGGCGATCTTCGATACCGCCGGCGACGCGACGCGGTGCGCCTTGGCGCTGCAGCAGGCGATCGCCGATGACACCCAAGACCAGTCCGCGGATCATCGGATCGTGTTTCGCATGGCCGTGCATGTCGCCGACATCATTTTCGAGAACGACGACATCTTCGGCGGCGGCGTGAACGTGGCCGCGCGCCTGCAGGCCTACGCCGAGCCCGGCGGCGTCGTCGTCTCCGGCGCCGCGGTCGAGCAGATCGGCGCCAATCTCGGCGTCGGCGTCATCGATCTGGGCGAGCTTCACCTGCGCAACCTCGCCAGGCCGGTGCGTGTCTATGCGCTGAGCGCCGAGGCGGCGTCACCGCGCCTGGTCGGCGATGCGCCGACCGGCTTCGAGCCGCGGCCGTCGATCGCCGTCCTGCCGTTTCGCAAGCACCAGAGCGGTCCCGCGGAGGCGTATTTCGCCGATGGCATCGTCGACGTGATCATCCATGCGCTCGCGACGCTGAAGGAACTCTTCGTGATCGCGCGCGGTTCGACGCTCGGCTATGGCGGCACGACGATCGACGTGCGTGCGATCGGGCGGGAGCTCGGCGTTCGCTACGTGTTGTACGGCAGCGTGTACCGCTCTGGCGGCAAGCTGCGCATCCGCACCGAGCTCAGCGACACCGAGAGCGGCGCGGTCATCCGCTCGGATCAATACGATGGCGCGCTCACCGAATTATTCGCGCTGCAGGATCGGATCGCCACCAGCGTCGTGAAGGCGATCGCACCGCATGTCCGCGAGCGCGAGCTGCTGCGCGCGATGCGCAAGCATCCGCAGAACATGACGGCGTACGACCTCGTTCTGCAGGCGCTGGATCTGCTCTACCGCATGGACGACGAGTCGTTCGCACGGGCGCGCGGCCTGCTGCAGCAAGCCATCGCACTCGACCCCGGATACGCGCCGGCTCATTCCTATGCGGCCTATTGGTACGTGTTCCGGGTCGGCGAGATCGGTTCGATGGACCCGGACGCCGATGCGGCCGCGGGGGCGAGTTACGCCGCCGCCGCGATCGAGCGCGATCCCAACGACGCCCAGGCGCTCGCGATGTATGGCCACGTGCAGTCGTTTCTGCTCAAGGATTACGCGCGCGCGACGCTGTTCCTCGAGCGCGCGCTCGCGGCCGGTCCGAGCTGTGCGCTGGCGTGGACGATGAGCAGCGCGACGCGCGGCTATGTCGGGGATGGCGCCCGCGCGGTGCAACAGGGCGAGCAGGGCGTGCGCCTGTCGCCGCTCGATGCGCAGCTGTTCTGGCACGAGGGCATCCTCGCGCAGGGGCATTTCGTCAACGGTGACTTCGATCAGGCGCTGGCCTGGGCACGCAGTTCGGTGGGCCGGAATCCCTCGATCAGGTTCGCTACGCGCACCTTGATCGCGAGCCTCGCGGCTCTCGGGAGAGCGGCCGATGCAGCCGCGGCCGCGGCGCAGCTGCTCCGCCTCCAGCCGGAATTCCGCATGAGCATCTATGCCAAGCGCTGCCCCTTCCAGGGTCCGACATTGGCGACCTGGATCGGCAGTCTGCGCGCGGCTGGATTGCCGGACTGAATCATCGCAACCAAGGGGAGGCGCTCCATGACGGGGAACACGGGCAATACGGGCAACACCGGAAATACCGGCAATACCGGGATCTCCGGCGATTCCGGTGGTGGTTGGCTCTTGCCGGATCGCGTCGATCTGCCGTTCGTGACGGTGCTCGACCCGACGACCAATACGCCCGTCGGCGATCTGAGGCGCGGCATGCTGCCTACCCACACGGTGCCCGCGTCGGCCGTGACCCCCCTCCTGCCGGGCGTGCCGGTCTTCGCCGACCGACACTGGCAGGCGCGCTGGTATGCGTGGTTGGTTCTAGACCAGCTCACGGGCAAGCCGTGGAAGAGTCCGGCGCAGGCGGCGCTGGATCCGATCCTGCGCCAAGCCCTGGTCGCCGCCAACGCGAAGGCGGAAATCGATGCGCTGGTGGCGGCGGCGCAGAACGAGCGTTCCGAAGCGCTCGGCGAGATCCTGTCGCAGGATGTCGAGTTCATCACCTACTTCATGAGCGTCCTCGGCATCACGCCGTCGTCGCATGGCAAGACCTATCGTCTCCTCCACAGCGCCAGCCTGATCGCCTCCTACGCCGCGCTGTGTTTCAAGGGCGTCTACGATCGGGCGCGTCCGTCGCAGATCTGTCCGGCGCTGTCGCCGCCGCTTCCGGTGCCTGGCCACTCGGCGTTTCCGAGCGGCCACGCGACGCAAGCGCATCTCATGCGCCTGAGCATCGCGCATATGTTGACGAAGACGACGATCGCCGTGGCCGACCAGAAGATCATCGCGGCGAATCTGCTCGTGCTCGCACGGCGCGTGGCGCGCAATCGGGAGATCGCCGGCCTGCATTATCAAAGCGACTCGACAGGCGGCGAGGCGCTGGCCCAAAGCGTGATCCTGGCGCTCGCCAACACGTCGAGCCCGGTGGCCAAATTCGACGCGGCCGTGAGCGCTGCGGCGAGCGAGTGGGTGTGATCATGCATCCCTGTGATGACCGCGATCCCGCCGATCTGCAGGCGCTGCTGGCGGAGGTCAAGCGCACGGCGATCTTCTACGAGGTGCCGCATCCGAGTTTCGATCCGCTCAAACCGTGCCCCGGCGACCTCGTCAAATTCGGTCTGCCGCCGCGCCCCGATCCGCAGATCGAGCCCGAGCGCTTTGGTTTCTGGCGCAAGCTCGTCACGCAGCCGGAGGGCTATCCCGCACTCACCTTCATCAAGGCCGATTTCGCCTGGTCGAGCGCGGCGCCGCCGCATCTGCAACGCTACAACGGCGCCAGATCATTCCTGGATTCGAACTCCCGGCACCAGCTGAGCTCCAATTGGTCGGGCGGCTACATCACGCCAAAAGACGGTCTCATGATCGTTGAAGTCCAGGGGCTGTGGCAGGTCCCGGATCCATTCTTGCCTGCGGGCGCCGGTACGGGCGCCGATTTCTGGAGCTCGACCTGGATCGGCCTCGACGGTCAGCGGCGCTATCTGCACGCCTCCTTGCCGCAGATCGGCACGGAGCAGCGTGTCACCGCGACGCCCTCGGGGTCGCGGACGGCGATCAAAGTTTGGTGGCAATGGTGGCTCAGGGATCAGCTTCGCCCACCGGTCGATCTGCCGCTGACCGTCCAGCCCGGCGATCTGATTCGCAGCCAGCTCAATGTACTGCCGGCGCAATCCCCCGGCGGACCCATGTACGTGAAGTTCTTCATCAAGAACGAGTCCACGGGCGTGGCCGTCGCGCCCGTCGACTATCCCGCACCCATGGCGCCGATGACGACGGGCCCAACGCCGGTGCAGCTCAGAGTCTCGGGCGCGACCGCGGAATGGGTGACGGAGCGCCCGACGCGTTTCGATTCGGATGCGCTGCATGAGCTCGCCAACTACCACACGGTGCTGTTCAGTGAATGCCACGCGGCGGCGGCCGTGGATCCGTCGACGCTCCCGGTGACGCAGTCGCTGGCGGGCGCACGGTTGATCACGATGTTCGAGCGTCGCGCGTCGCCCGCGCGAACGGCGAGGATCTCGACGGCAGAGCGGCACGGGAGGCAGGCGATATCGACCCATTATCTCGGAGAGTGAACGATCCATCGGCGCGTGGCGCCGGATCTCCCGATATGCTCGTCTGCCTCTATTCCCGAGCGGATTCGAAGGTGGACGAGCGATGAAGATCACGCAGATCAAGACGTTTCTGATGCATGCCGGCGCGCCGAACTTGAAAGCCTGGGCCGCCGATGGGTCCTTCGGTACGCAGGTCTTCTCGAAGACTCTCACTGGCACGCGCAACTGGCTGTTCGTGAAGATCGTCACCGACGCGGGCATCACCGGGATCGGCGAGTGTTCGGGCTGGCCGCGCGTCATCGATGCCGCCGTGCGCGACCTCGCCACGTTGCTGGTCGGCGAGGATCCGACCCATATCGAGCGGCTCTGGCAGAAGATGCAGATCGCGATCATGGGTCACGGCATGACCGGCGTGGTCGGCGCCGGCGCGATGACCGGCATCGACATGGCGCTGTGGGACATCAAGGGCAAGGCGCTCGGCGTGCCGGTGTGGAACCTGCTCGGCGGCAAGATCCGCGACCGGATCCGCATCTACGGCCATGCCAACGCGGCCGAGACGGCCCTGTCGCTCAAGCAGCGCGGCATCACCGCGATCAAATGCGGCGGCGTGTCCGATCCGATCCGCAAGGTGGCGATGCTGCGCGAGGCGGTGGGCGACGAGGTCGACATCGCGATCGACCTGCATGGCCCGCCCTGGCTCACGCCGGCGGACGCCGCGCAGCTCTGTCGTGCGCTCGAACCCTATCGGATGATGTGGGTCGAGGATCCGATCGCGCCCGAGAATCTCGACGGCTTCCGCCGCATCCGCGACGCGTCGAGCATCACGCTCGCGGCGGGCGAGCGCCAGGCGACGATCTTCGGCCTGCGTGAGCTGATCGAGCGCGACCTCGTGGACGTGGTGCAACCCGACACGGGGCGCGCCGGCGGCATCACGCAGATGAAGAAGATCGCAGCGATGGCCGAGGCGCATCACATCATGATGGCGCCGCATTCAGGCTCGCTCGGGCCGGTGGCGGAATACGCGGCGTTGCATGTGCTCGCCGCGATTCCCAACGGATTGATTCTCGAGCGCATCGAGGATGATTGGGAAGGTCGGGCGCAGACCGTCATCCCGCATCCGCGCTCCAAGAACGGCTATCTCGACGTGCCGAATGCCCCGGGTCTCGGCGTCGAGATCGACGAGGAATTCGTCGCGCGCTGGCCGAGCGAAATGAACGTCTCGGTGCCGGTCTCGGAAGCCGCGGGGTCCTATGCCGAGGGCACGTTCCACGAGCACGTCTACGTCCAGACCCGGCGCAAACGCGGTCTCTATTTCCCGAAGGACTGATCGCGGTCGCTCAGGTCGCGCGAATCGTCACGAGGAAATCGGCGACCTGACGACGCAGCGCCTCGCCCTGGACCGCAAGCTTGCCCGAAGCCTGCATCACCAGACCGGCGCCGCTTCCGGCTTCGCTGGCGGCTTTGCTGACGCCGGCGATATTGGCCGATACGTCGTATGTCCCCTGGGCCGCCTGGTGCACGTTGCGCGTGATCTCCTGCGTGGCGGCGCGCTGCTGATCGACGGCGGCGGCGACGGCGCCGGCGATTTCGCTCATGCGTGCGATGGTGGCGCCGATCGACTTGATCGCGTCGACCGATTGCGTCGTCGCTCCCTGTATCGAACCGATCTGCTGACTGATGTCTTCCGTCGCCCGCGCCGTCTGGGTCGCGAGGTTCTTCACTTCCGCCGCGACGACGGCGAAGCCCTTGCCCGCCTCGCCGGCGCGTGCCGCTTCGATCGTGGCGTTGAGCGCGAGGAGATTGGTCTGTGCGGCGATGTCGCTGATCAGCTTGACGACCTTGCCGATCTTCTGCGCGGCCTCCGCGAGGCCCTGGACCTTGGCGTTGGTCTGGGCCGCCTCGCGCACGCCAGCGGCCGAGATCTCCGTCGAATCCGTGACGAGGCGCGCGATCTCGGCGATCGAGACCGAGAGCTCCTCGCTGGCGGCCGCCACGGTTTGGACATTGGTCGACGCCTCTTCCGAGGCGGTGGCGACGGCGGATGCGTGGGTGGACGTCTCGTCCGCGGTCGTCTGCAGCGATCGCGCGGCGGTCTGCAACTCGGTCGCGGCGGTCGACACGGTCTGCACGATTCCGCCGACCGATTTCTGGAAGCGATCGGCCAGCTTCTGCATGGCGGCGGCTTTGTCGGCGGTGACGAGAGCCGCGGTCGCTTCCTGTGCGGTCCGCAAGCGCGCGGTCTCGATCATGCTGTCCTTGAACACCTGCACGGCGGCGGCCATCTGGCCGAGTTCATCGTGGCGGTCGCGCGCTGGAACGGCGGTGTCCAGCGCGCGGTCGGAGAGCAGGCGCATCGCCCGGATCAACCCGCTCAGCGGCTGGATCACACCGCGGCCAAGCCGCCAGGTCAGCGCGAGCGCGAGCGCCAAACCGGTCGCGCCCAGCGAAGCGGCGATCACCAGAGCGCGCTGGGCCGCGACAGCGGCGGCGAGGGCGGTGGCGCCGAGATCCGCATGCAGCCGCTCCTCCACACGCCGCATCAGGTCGATGCGCGCGCTCGTCGCGGCGAACCACGCGGCGTCGGTGATGCCGGCCAGCTTTTGCCCCGGCTCGATCTCGAGAGCGGTCTTGCGCAGACGTTCGACCTCCTCGCCGACCGCGCCGCTCATGGTCTGGCGCGCGAATTCGCGCTGGAGCTGGGATGCGTAACCTTCGAAAGAGTCGAAGGCGGCGCGCTGGTCCGCGACGAGTGCGACGAAGGCGCGATGCTGCGGCGCCGTGAACGTGCCGGCCGCGAAGCCGACGGCGCCGGCCGCGCGTTCCTGTCCGGCGCGCTCCTTGGCGGAGCTGAAGCTGTGGGCGGTCAGCAGGCCGACGGTGACGTGGGGATCATCCGACCCTTTCACCGCCTCGCGCGAAATGGCCAGGAGTTGACCGATCGCCGCCGTGAAGAACTGATTGGAGTCGGGCGCGGGGATGCGCCGCGACTGGATCGAGTCGCGATGCTCGATCAGATCCCTGGCCGCCGCCAGGCCGCGCTCGATCGCCCGACGCACGGCAGTCGGATAGGCGGCGAGGGAAAGCCCGCTCATGGCGGCCCGGGCTGTCTCCAGGCGCTCATCCGTGAGGCGCCGTTGCTGCGGCAATTCCGCGGCGAGAAGCTGGCCGCCGCTGTTGATGAACACCGCTGACGTGCCGCGTTCCTTCTGCAGCTCGTGCACCAGACCGCTGATCTCTGTGGTGAACTGGCTGAGTTCGGCCAGGCGTCGCATGGCACCCGCGCGCTGCCATTGCTCCTGGGCGAGGATGGCGAGCACGACGACGACACCCAGGATGGGCAAGGCGGCGACGCCGGCGAGGCGGATGGAGAGCGAGGCGCTCGAAGTGAAGGCGCGAGACATCGGCGATCTCCGGCAGAAGGCGTGTGGGCGAGCGGATCGCACGCGAGCAAGGCGTATCGCGCAATCATGCGCGTGACCGATTAACCCTTCCTGAAGCCTAGGCTGGCGTTGCCGCTGGCGGATTCGTCGGTCGCAGCTTGAGCGTCTCGAGGCGGCCGCCGCGGATGATCTCGACCACCATCTCGCGGCCGATGCTCTCGCGCGTCAGGTGCCGGCGCAGGGCGTCGACCGTCGCGATGGCGTTGCCATCGAGGCCGAGGACGATGTCGCCCACGCGCAGGCCGGCCATGCTGGCCGGACCGTCGGCGCGGAGTTCGGCGATCCGCACCGCTGTTGCGACATCGCGATTGAGTTGACGCTGCAGCCGGCGCGGCAGATCGATGGTTGCGCCGGTGAGGCCGAGGTGACCGCGACGGACGCGGCCATCGCGCATCAGCAGCGGGATGACCCAGAGCGCGGTGTTGATCGGCACCGCGAAGCAGATCCCCTGCGCGCCGGCGATGATCGCCGTGTTCACGCCCACGACCCGGCCGCGTGAATCGACCAGAGGTCCGCCGGAATTGCCGGGATTCAGCGACGCGTCGGTCTGGATCACGTCCTCAATCTCGGCGCCGTTGATCGATCGCAGGGTGCGCCGCGTCGCGCTGACGATGCCGGCGGTGACCGTCGCCTGCAGGCCGAGGGGCGCGCCGATCGCGACGACGAGCTGTCCGCGGCGCAGCGCGTCCGAATTTCCGAGCGTCACCGCCGCGAGCCCATTCGCGCGCAGGCGCAGGAGGGCGAGATCGGTGTCCGGGTCGTGCCCGATCAGATCGGCGCCGACCTCGCGCCCATCGCTCCAATGCGCCGTCACCGCCTCGGCGCGGCTCGCGACATGGCTGTTGGTGAGCACGTAGCCGTCGGGCGACAGGACGAAGCCCGAGCCGGAGCCCCGCGCCGCGCCCACGCCGCGCAGCTCGAGATGAACGACACAGGCCTCGAGCCGGTCGGCGACGTCGACGACGATGCGCGAATAGGCGTCGAGCGCAGCGTGCTCGTCGGGTTCGGGCGCGCTGTGCGGCTCGCTCGCCACAACATCGCAATGGTCATTGGTGATGAGGAGATGATCCATCGCCGCCACATGGGCGCGCCGCCGGAGTCCTTAAAGGGAGCGGCTCATCCAGGCATCAAGTGGGCAAGCCTTTGACCTGGATCTCGGCCGCGAAGTGACAGCTCGCCTGATGGCCGTCGCTCAGCGTCAGCACCGGCGGCGCTTTTGTCCCGCAGATGTCGCGCGCGGCCGGGCAGCGCGGTCGATAGCGGCAGCCCTGGCCGTCCGGATCGGCCGCATCGGCGACGATGCGCGCGCGTCGTCGGCTCATCCCGGGTCGATGCTCGGGCACGGCGGAGATCAGCAGGCGCGTGTAAGGATGGCCGGCGCCCGACAGCACGGTCTCGGTCGGCCCTTCCTCGATGATGGCGCCGCGATACATGACCGCGATGCGGCTCGCCATGTAACGCGCGACCGCCAGGTCGTGGGTGATGAACAGATAGGAGATTCCGGTGCGTCGCTGCAGCTCGGTCATCAGCGCCATGATCCCGGCGCGCACCGAGACGTCGAGCATGCTCACGGGTTCATCGGCGACGATCAGGCGCGGCGACAGCACGAGCGCGCGCGCGATCGCGACGCGCTGCAACTGGCCGCCCGACAGATCGGCGGGATAGCGCTCCACGAATTGCGCCGCGGGGATCAGGTCGACCGCGGTCAACGCGGCGAGGACCTGGGCGCGGCGTTCCTCGCGCGTGCCGATGCCGAACAGGCTGAGCGGCTCGGCCACCGACGTGCCGACGGTCAGGCGCGGATCGAAGGCGTCGTAGGGATTCTGGAAGATCATCTGCACGAAGCGGCGATAGTCGCGTCGCGCGGCGCCGCTCAGCGCGGTGACCTCGCGGCCGTCGAAGCGGATCTTTCCGCCGGTCGGGCGCTCCAGCAGGGTGATCAGCCGGCCCGTCGTCGTCTTGCCCGATCCGCTTTCGCCGACCAGCGCCAAGGTCTCGCCGATTCCGATCCCGAAGCTGATGCCGTCGACGGCGCGGATCGCCGCCGGCGGTCCCTTGAGCAGCCGGGCGATCAGACCGCCGCGGCCGCGATAGCTCATCGCCAGATCGGCGACGTCGAGGAGCGGCGCGCCGGTCATCGCGCGATGTCGCCTGCGTAATGGCAGGCGGCCGTGTGCTCGGCCGCGATCGCGATCATCGCGGGTGCGCGCGTGCGGCAGAGTTCGGTCGCCTGGCCGCAGCGTGGCGCGAACCGGCAGGCGTCGGTGTGACCATCTGCGCTCGCCGGCTCGCCCGGGATGACGGTCAGCTCCGTCTTCGGCCCGGTCAGGACAGGGGCCGAGCCGATCAGCGCGCGGGTGTAGGGATGGCGCGCGCCGTCGTAGATCGAGCGCGTCGGCGCGATCTCGACGATCTCGCCCGCATACATCACGGCGACGTGCTCGCAGGTCTCGGCCACGGCGCCCATGTCGTGCGAGATCAGGATCAGCGCCATGCCCATGCGCCGCCGCAGCGCATCGATCTCGCCGAGGATCTGATCCTGGATCACCACGTCGAGCGCCGTGGTCGGCTCGTCGGCGATCAGCAGGCCAGGCTCGAGCAGCAGCGCCAGCGCGATCATCACGCGCTGGCGCATGCCGCCGCTGAGTTCGTGCGCGTAGGCGTCGAGACGCGCGCGGGCGATGCCGATCAGATCGAAGATCTCGGCGATGCGCGCGTTGGTCTCGTCGAGACTGGCGTTCGGCCGATGCAGCCGGTAGGCGTCGACCAGCTGGCGCCGGACGGTGAAGACCGGGTTGAGCGCGTTCATCGAGCTCTGGAACACGGTCGCGACTCGGGTCCAGCGCAAGGCTTGGAATCGCGGCCGGCCGTTCTCGATCGTGATGCGGCCATCCCTGACGACGTCGCGGCCGTCGAACGCGACCGTGCCGGCGCGCAATTCGGCGTTGGCGGGCAGGATCTGCATCAGCGCGGCGCCGAGGCTGCTCTTGCCGCAGCCGCTCTCGCCGACGATGCCAAGGCTGCCGCCGCGCGCGAGCTCGAACGACACGCCGTCGACCGCGCGGATCTCGCGCGCACCCACGTGATAGACGACGGTCAGGTCGCGCACGCTGAGCAGCTTCGCGTTCGGCGCTGTGGACTCGGCCGGTTCGACCGGCATCGGCGGCCGGATCGCCTTCGGCGAGCGATTGAGATGCCGCCGCAGATGCGGATTGAGCGCCTGGTTGAGCGCATCGCCGAGCAGGTTCAGCGCGGCGACCAGCACGACCAATGACAGGCCGGGAAAGATCGACAGCCACGGGGCTTGCCGGAGATAGCGCTGGCCGTCGTAGATCATGCGGCCCCAGCTCACCGTGTTCTGATCGCCGAGGCCGAGGAAGCTCAAGCCCGCCTCGGTCAGGATCGCGAGGCCCATCAGGATCGTGCCGTCGGTGACGATCGGCGCCAGGCCGTTGGGCACGACATGGCGCGCGAGCACCTGCGCATTGCTGCCGCCTGATGCGAGCGCGGCTTGCACGTAGGTCCGCGTCTTCAGCGTCAGCACTTGCGATCGCATGATCCGTGCCGAGCGCGGCCAGGTCGTGATCGCGATCGCGAACATCGTGAACTGGATGCTCGATCCGAACAGATCGACGATCAGCAGCACCAGGAAGAAGGTTGGGATCAGCAGAAAGACGTCGAAGCCGCGGCTCACCACGGCGTCGATCCAGCCGCCGTAGAAACCGGAGACCGATCCCAGCGCGATGCCGATCAAGGTCGATACGGCGGACGAACCGATCGCGACGATCAGCGCCACGCGGGTGCCCCAGAGCACGCGCGTGAAGACGTCGCGGCCGAACTCGTCGGTGCCGAACCAGTGCTCGGCGCTCGGCTCCTGCAGCGGCACGGCGTCCATCGCCTCGGGGCTGACCAGTCCGAGATAGGGCACGGCCACGGCGACGGCGATCGCGGTGCAGAGAATCGCGAGGCAGATTGCGGTGACGGGGCGCGCCGCGACCGCGCCGATCCCGGCGGAGCGCCCGCTCATCCCAGAGTCACGCGTGGATCCAGCGCCGCGTAGACCAGATCGGTGACGAGTGCCGCGAGCGCCACGGTGAACGACATCAGGATGAAGGCGCCCATCACGATCGGCGTGTCGCGCGCCAGGATCGCCTCGTAGATCAGCCGCCCGAGGCCCGGCCAGGAGAACACGGTCTCGGTCAGCACGGCGCCGGTGAGGACTAGGCCGAGCTGCAGCCCGAACACGGTGACGACCGGCAGCAACGCGTTGCGCAGCGCGTCGTGGCGGATGATCCGGCTCTCCGGAAATCCGATGGCGCGCACCGTGGTGATGTACGTCTCCGACAGCACGTCGACGACCGCGGTGCGCGCGAGGCGCACATACTGGCCGATCCACACCGTCGACAGCGTCAGCACGGGCAGCACCATGTGGAGCGCGACATCGAGGACCCAGGGCAGTCCGTCGCGCGGGCCGCCGACCGTGGTCATCCCGCTCGACGGCAGCCAGCGATAGGACACCGCGAAGAACAGCACGAGCATCAGGCCGAGCCAGAATACCGGCACGCTGAACAGCGAGACGCCGATCGTGCTGAACAGCGTGTCGAGCCACGAGCCGGGCTTGCGCGCGATCCAGGTACCGATCGCGGTGCCGAGCGTGACCGACAGCGCGAGGCTCGTGCCGACGAGCAGCAGCGTGGCGGGCACGCGCGCCAGGATCTCGTCGAGGACCGGCGCATGCGAGCGATAGGAGCGGCCGAGATCGCCGCTCAGCACCTGCGTGACATACCGCACGAGCTGCTCGGGAAACGGCCGATCCAGGCCATAGGTCGCGCGCACCTGCTCGAGATAGACGGGATCCGCCGTCTCGCCCGCCAGCACGCTCGCCACATCACCCGGCGCCAGGTGAATGAGCGCGAAGTTGAGGACGATGACGATCAGGACCAGCGGCACGAGCTGCAGCAGCCGGAACAGCAGATACCGCGGCAGCTGCATGAGCGAGCAGCCGACCCCGTCTCAGCGCTTGGGCGGCTGGACCGCGTACATCCCGTACCAGGTGATCGATTTGTTGAAGCCGTCCTCGTCGGTCGGGAAGCCGGTCCAGCCTGGCCGCTCGAGCGTCGTCTTCTGCTCGTTGAACAGGTTCACGTAGGGAATGTCGCGCACGACCAACTCCTGGATGCGCTGGTAGATCGCCTTGCGCGCCGCGATGTCGGTCAGCGTGACGGCGCGCTCCGCGATCTCGTCGATCTCCGGATTGCTGTAGCCGGGATAGTTGCGCGGCCGGCCGGTCGCGTAATGCTCGCGATAGGCGTCCGGGTCCGGGCCATAGCGCGTCGAGTAGACGCTGAGGTCGAACTTGCCCTGCGCCATGATGTTGAAGAACGTCGCCTGGTCGTATTGCACGAGGCTGGCGTTGATGCCGATCTGACGCAGCTGCTGAAGGATGATCGGCATCATGCCCCGGATGTCGGCGAGCGGCTGTCCGGTCAGCGTGGTGGCGAAGCGCCAGCCATCGGCGCCGCGCTTCAGCCCGGCTTCGTCGAGCAGGCGCTCGGCCGTCGCGCGATCGAATTTGGGAAAGCTGACATTGCGGTTGATCCAATTTTCCTGGCTCTGGATGCTCGCGTGATACTCGGGCTTCCAGAAGTTATTGAAGGCAAGCCGGTTGATCGCGTCGCGATCCATCGCATAGGCGATCGCCTGGCGGACCTTGATGTCGTCGAAGGGTGCCTTGCGCATGTTGATCTGCAGGTCGCGGCCGTAATGCGACGGCGTGAAGATGACCTTCACGTTCTTGTCGGCTTGCAGCTTCGGCACTTCGGACAGCGGCGGCGCGTAGTCGAAGGGCAGCCAGGGGAACTGGCCGGCATCGAACTCGGCCCGTGCGACATTGACGTCGGTCACGTGCTTGTAGATCAGGCGGTCGACCGCCGGCTTGCCGCGGAAATACTCGGCATTGGCGGCGAGCTCGACCACGCCGGGATCGCGACGCACGAAACGGAACGGGCCGCTACCCACCGGGTTGTTGACGTGAGGCCCGGTATCGAAGCCCGCTTCCTTCTCCCAGAGATGGCGCGGGTAGATCTTGCCCCACCATTGCGAGGCCTGCGCCATCATCGGAATCATCGACACGTCGCGCGTCTTGAGCTTGAGCACGATCGTGTGATCGTCGGGCGCGACGATCTCGGCGACGTTCCGCAGGAAGGTCGAGTACGGGTATTTCTTCTCGATGATCCGGTCGAAGGTGAACTTGACGTCGGCCGAGGTGAGCGGCTGGCCGTCATGCCATTTCACGTTCCGATGCAGGCGGAAGGTCACGGTCAGCCCGTCGGGCGCCATCTCCCAGCTCTCCGCCAGATCGCCATAGGCCTGCGTGCCGCGCACGATGCCCCAATCCATCGTGAAGAGATGGCTGTAGATGTTGCTCGTCGACGGATAGGCGCCGCTGTCGAGCGCGAAATTCGGACTCAAGGTCCGCGGCGAGTCGATCTGCGGCACGATCAACGTGACCGGATCCGCAGCTTTCGGCGCCGCAATATCGAAAGTGACCAGCAAAGCTGCCGCCGCGACGATCTTCACGATCCTATTCATCGAAATTCCCTCGTGTCGACTGGCCTAGGTCCCTAACGTATCAAGCAGTCTCCATCGCGTATATCTCTCCGCTGCGCCGGACCCGCGAAATTGCTGACCCATCGAAGAACGCGGTCCCGCGCGCGCCGTTGCTGGCCCTCGAGGTCTGCACTAGGGTTCGATCACGTTGGCGCGGGGGTCGTTGGGGGCTCACGAGTTCGGGACGTGCCTGCAAGCGGGCACCGAAATTCTGCACCTGGAGGAGTAAGTCGATGTCCAGCCTGTCTTCATCCGGTCGCGATCGGCGTGCGCTGCTGCAGTCCGCCGCGGCCACGGCGGTGCTCACCGCCAGCGCTTCCGCGCGGTCCGAGAATCTCGGCTACGTCGACTCCCACAGCCATCTCTGGAGTCCCGACCGCGTCCGCTATCCGCTGCGGCCCGGCGCCACCGAGGTCAATGTGGTGCCGACGGGCTTCACGCCGGGCGAGTTCTTCTCGCACGCGCGCGCGGAGGGCGTGAACCGCGTGGTCCTGATCGGACACACCGGTCATTTCGGCTTCGACGCCACCTACCTCACTGATCTGATCAAGGCCCGGCCCGGCGAGATCGCCGTGCAGGCCTTCCTCGACCATGCCGATCCCAACATCACCGCGCGGATGGCCGAGCTGAAGCGCCAGGGCGTGAAGGCGTTTCGCGTTCGGCTGCTCGATCCCTGGCAGTCGGCGTTCGCGGACGACCATCCGATCATGAAGGCCTACCAGTTCGCCGCCGCGCAGCAGCTGGCGATCTGCCCGTTGACCAATCCCGATTGGCTGCCCGAACTCGATCGTCTCTCGGCGAAGTTCCCGGCGACGATGATGGTCATCGACCATTTTGCGCGCATCGGCGTCGACGGCTTCGGCCAGACGCCGCCGGTGCCGGGCACGATCAAGCCGGCCGACGTCGCCAACCTGGTCAAGCTCGCCCGTCACCCGAGCACCTACGTCAAGCTTTCCGCCTACTACGCGCTGGGCCGCCGCACGCCGCCCTACGATGACATGCTGCCGATGATCCAGAATCTGCTCGCCGCCTACGGTCCGGAGCGTTTGATGTGGGGCAGCGACTCGCCCTACCAAATCGTCGCGCCCCACACCTACAAGGCCTCGATCGCCCTCATTCGCGATCGTCTCGACGGTCTCTCGGAAGGGGACCGCGAGTGGCTGCTGCGCAAGACGGCGGAGCGGGTCTTCTTCACCTGAAGAGTCGCGCTGCCTCCGCCGCGCGCGCCGTGGCGTAATCATGATGGTGATGCGCGGCCATCGCGAGCTGCACGCGCGCCGCCGAGGATGATGGCCTTCCGGTTCATGATCGGACTCTCTCGATGGGAAGCCGGACGGCGGAGACTCGGCGAAGAATGCGGAATAGATTGAAGATCCGCCCTCTTCTCCGATATCGACAACGTCATCCCGATCAAGACGAAAGGATCGCACGTCATGACTGCTTCCGGCGCCTTTGCCGATCGTACCGTTCTCGTCACCGGCGCCGCGCATGGGCTCGGCCGCGGCATCGCGCTCGCTTTCGCCGCCGAGGGCGCGAATGTCTGGGGTTGCGATGTGATGACCGATGGACTCGCCGAGACGGTGAAGCTGGCGCCGCGGCCGATCAATGTGCGCCCGGTCGATGTGACGAATCGCGCCGCCGTGATGGGCTTCGCCGGCGATGCGCTGGCCGCGACCGGGCGCATCGATATCCTGGTCAACGACGCTGGCGGCCTGTGCGGGCAATCCGGCAAGCCGGTCGAGGAGGTGAGCGAGGCCGATTGGGGTGCGGTCCTCGGAGCGAATGTGACGGGAACCTTCCTGTGCACCCAGGCCGTCGTGCCGGCGATGAAACGCGCCGGCTATGGCCGGATCGTCAATATCTCGAGCGGCGCCGGCCTGGCGCTGACGGTGACCGGCATCCAATCTTACGCCGCGGCGAAAGCGGCGGTGATCGGCCTGACCCGCCAGACCGGGCATGAACTCGGCCAGTTCGGCATCACCGTGAACAGCGTCGCGCCCGGCTCGATTCCCTGCAATCCGTACTCCCTGGGCAAGTGGCAGCGACTGGGCCCCGAAGGACAGAAGGCGGCGCTGGAGCGCATCGCGACCCGCCGCGTCGGCACGCCGCAGGACGTCGCCAATGCGGTGATGTTCTTCGCCGGCGAGGGTGCCGGCTGGATCACCGGCCAGACGCTGCTGGTCGATGGCGGCAGATAGCGGGTCCGCTCCGGCGATCGGCGTCAGCTCTTGGCCGCCCTTGTGTCGGCGGTCCTGAAATGCGCGATGAACTCGGCGGTATAGTTGACGAGATAGTCGGCGATGCCACGGCCGATCTCGGCCGACGAGTAGCGCGAGTCGCCCGACAGCACGCCATCATCGACCATGTCGTTGATCTCGAGCGGCAGGCTGACCGCCGCGCCCTTGAAGTCGACGGACGAGACACTGCGGGTCGGCAGGCCGATCGCCTGTTTCCACTTCCGGCGCTCATTGGGCACCAGATCCTGGCGCACTAATTCGGGAAAGAAATGCAGAAAGATCGATGTCAGCGGGTCGCCGCCATGGCCGGTCGTCGTCTTGCCGGCATTTGGCCCCAGCAATGCCGACCAGCGATCGGCGGGCATCAGCCGCCAGATATGCAGGCAGGGAATCATCACGCCGCAATCGCGCCGGAGCTTGCGCGTTGCCTGATCGAGCAGCGGCGCGTTGCTGGTCTGGCCGTTGAAGATGACGAGATGGTCGAGGCCGTGATCCAGGAAACTGCGGCACATGTCGTAGACCAGCGCCACGAAGGTCTCGGGCCGCAGGCTGACGCAGCCCGGCATGCTGCGGAAGAACTCGGAATCGCCGAAGGGCATGGTCGGCGCCATGATGGCTCCGGATTTCCGCGCGATCATGTCCGCGAGCCTGTCGGCCAGCATGAAATCGCCCATCGGCGCATTCGGCCCCTGCTCCTCCTGCGCGCCGAACGGCAGCAGGATGACCGGCCGCTCGCGCATCCGGTCGCGGAACTCGACCCAGGTCATGTCCTGCAATCTATGCTTCACGGTCATCTCGGCTTCCCCATCGGTTGTCTTGCGCGCGGATCACAAACACCATCATCATCGCAGCGAGCGCGATATCTCCATCGGGAGCAAGGCCAATGAATCCGATCGATGCGTTGGTCGATGCGTTCATGACGCATCACCTCGAGTTCAATCCGGTCGATGCGACGTTCATGGGCTTGCCCGGGCATGACGACCGGCTGCCGCCCGCCGATCGCGATGCGCCATCTCGTGAGGCCGCGCGCATCGCGGAATTGCGGATGCAGTTGGCGAGCATCGCAGCACCGTCGCATGGCGGGACGGCGCTCGATGTGAAGCTGATGCGCGCCGCGCTCGACCATGCCGCCCGCGCCCTGGATGAGCGCCCGCGCTTTCGCGATCCGACCTGGTATGTCGGGGAGGCCGCCTTCGGGATCATCAGCCTGCTGCTGCCCCTGGCCGTGGCGCCGACCAGCGATGCGCTGGCCGCGCGCCTGGCGCAGCTGCCGCGCTTTCTCGCCGCCGCGCCGGCGCACCTCACGGGGGCCGCGGCGCCGCTCGACTGGGTCGCGCGCGCCCAGAAGGAGATCCGCGCGCTGCAGCGCCTGCTCCAGGGCAAGCTGCAGATCCATCCGATCTGGCGGGCTTCGATGGCCTCGGCCGTCGACGCCGCGCTCATCGCGCTGGTCGAGTTCGATCGCTTGATCGCCGCACTGCCCGATGCGGATCCGCGCTGCGGAACCGACTACCTGAACTTCATCATGCGCGAAATCCACGCCTTGCCGGTCAGTCCCGCCGAGGCCGAAGCGATGGCGGTCGAACGCTGCGTGCGGGTCAAGGCCGAATTGGCAAGCATGGCCGCGACACTCGATCCGGGCAGGAGCTGGGCAGAACAGCTCGCCGATCTGCACAAGCTCCGTCCGGCGCCGGACCAGATCGTCGACGCCTATCGGTCGATGCACGAAGAGGCGATGGCGGCGGCTTCCGGTCTGGTGACGCCGGCAACCGAGTTCGGCCTGGAGTTCAAGCCGCTGCCGCAATGGGCGCAGGGCGTCGCCGGCGATCTGTACTTCCTGAACTACAGATCGCCAGCCGCGTTCGGCGCCGGCGCCGGGAGCGTCTATTGGACCTCGCCTCCCGGCCAGAGCAGCGCCAACATCAAATCGACTCACGCCGTGCATCACGGCAGCATCGGACATCACACCCAGAACACGCGGGCGCGCGTGGCGCCGTCGCGGCTGGCGCGCCTGGCCAATACCGGCACGGCGCGCGGCATCGCGTTCCTGTCCGCAGGCACGATGGGCGAGGGCTGGGCTTGCTATGCGCAGGACCTGATGGCCGAGATCCCCGGCTTCTATTCCCCCGCGGAGACGCTGCTGGCGAAATCCAACGAGCTGCGCAACGCATCCTGCCTGATCGCCGATATCCGCCTGCATACACGCCGCTACACGCTCGAGGAGATGCGGCACTACTACGGCGCCGAAGCGGGATTTCCGGCCGAGCGGATCTGGGGCGAGACGGTGAAGAACTCGCTCTTTCCGGGCGTGCGCTTGATGTATTGGCTCGGCACCGAGGCGATCAAGCAGGCGCGGGCGCGATGGTCCGGCGATGTCAGGTCGTTCCACGACGGGTTGCTGGCGCGCGGCCATGTCGCGATTGCCTGGGCCGTCGAGGATCTGGGCGCCGCCGTGGCGCAACAGGACAGCGCGGTCACGACGATGTCTCAGCCGCGTGCGGAATAGGGTCGCGCAGTGCGACGTTTCCTAGTCTGGCGAAATGCGACCGCGGCTTGTTGCAGAGGAGATCGAAGTGTTGCGTGCGGCATTGTGGCTTCTCGCCGGCCTGGGCTTGAACGGCTGTGCCTATTACTATCCCGTTCCGGTTCCGGTCTCGGCGCCGCCCAGCGCGCCGGCGCCGACACCGACGCAAGACAGCGCGAAGTGCCGTCAGTTCACGCGCATGATCACGATCGACGGCAAGGAGATCCAGGCGATCGGCTATGCTTGCGAGCAGCCCGACGGCACCTGGCGGTTGATGTGATGGGCAGGAATGGAGCGCACCATGCGTAACGACCAACCAGCGCGGAAGTCTCGGATCGCCGGTATCCTTGGCGGCGCACTCCTCGCTTTGATCGCCCTGTTCGTCAGCCTGCCGGATGCGGCCGAGGCGCGCGGCGGATTCAGCGTCGGCGTCTATGGCGGCGGCTACTATCCGTATCCGCCGCATTATTACTATCGGCCGCGGTACTACTATGCGCCACCGTATTACTATTACCCGCCGCCGCAGCCGCCGGCCGTGATCTACGTGCCCGCGCCGATTCCCGCGCCGTCTGCGCCCGCCGCCACGACTAGTTCGGTCCCGACCGTATCGCAGGCTAATTGCCGCGAGTACGAGTCGACGACGACCATCGATGGCCGTCCGCAGAAGATCGTCGGCACCGCCTGCCTGCAGCCGGACGGGTCCTGGCGAATCATCCGATAGCGGCGCGACCGAGGATCAGCGCTGCGACGGGCGTACGAACTGCATGCCCGGATTTCGATACAAGCGGGCCAGGGCGGTCTTCGCCTCTTCATCCCCCTGGGCCGCGGCCTTCTCGTACCATTGCCGCGCCTGCGTGTAGTCGACCGACGGCGTGCCGCGTCCGCGCTCGTACATCTGCCCGAGCATGCGCTGCGACGGCACATGGCCCCGATCGGCGGCAGGCTGCAGCCACTTCACCGCTTCGTAGTCGTCGCGAGTCACGCCTTTGCCTTCGGCGTAGCTGACCGCGAGGGCGTACATCGAAGCGACGTCGCCGCCTTGCGCGGCGCGCTCGAGCCACGGCACCGCTCTCTGATGATCGACCGGAATGCCGCCTAGCCCGCTCCGATACATCGCGCCGAGCAGCGCCTGCGCCGGTACGTGGTCCATGCCAGCGGCAACGCGCACCGGTACGAACGCCTCGCTGCCGCGATGCGCCGCAAGCAGGACGCGTCCGAACAAATAGGCGTAGGTGGCGTTCTTCGGCTCCTGCCGATGCGCCGTCTCGCACGCACGAATCGCGTCGGCGATGCTGGCCTGAACCACTTGCGGGCCACCGCCCAACCGGTTGCATTCCGCGCCGGTACGCGCCGGCGGCGGCGCCGCGGGTACACGCGGTGCGTTGATCGACGCTTGCGGCGGCGGTGTCGGGCTGCGCGGCGCGTTGAGCACCGGTGGCGCTGCGGTCGGTGGTGTCGCCTTCGGCGCGCTCGGAGTCGGCGCTGGGGCCGGCGCCGGCGTCGCGGCGGCTGCTGCACTGCGCTGCACGAGATTCACCGGCAGCTGCCAGCGTTGAAACACCTCGACCAGGCGGTCGCCGCGAAAGACATAGGTGATGCGTTGCGCGCCGCTGTCGCGCAGCGTCATACCGAGCAGCGCGCGCTCGGTCAGGACGGCGCCGCCCGACGAGCCCGGCGGCGTCGGCAGATCCTCGACCATGAGGTGATTGGTCTGCACGTCGATGCCTTGGAATCCACCCGGCGAAGTCGGCACCAGCCAGCGCTCGGTGCGCCCGATATTCCAGATCGGCGCGGCGTCGGCGACGTCGCCGGGATCGATGATCGTGATGCGCGCCGGTCGGAATGCCGGGGGCCGCGCCACTTCGATGACGGCGAGATCGCCTTGCGCGGGCGGAATGCGCAGCTCTTCCAGGCGTCGCGCGGGATAGCGCCGGCCCTGCTCGGCGAAGAAGATCACGTCGGGCGCCGCGGTCAGATCCTCGCTGCCACGCGCGACATGATCGGGCGTCGCGATGAACAGGCGGCCATCGCGCTCGCCGATGATGATGCCGAATCCCGCCGGGCCGTCCTGTCCATCCGCCGTCTTCGGAATGACGCGCACGACGTTGTGCTGGAAATCGATCGCGGTCTGGCGGCCGCCGGCCGGCGCCGCGCTCGGCTGCGCCGGCGCCGCGATCGGTGCGCCGAGGGCGAGGATCAGGACGAGCGCGCGCGCGCCCAGTTTCGCAATTGCCATAGCGCCGCCAGGATGAAGAGGAAGCTTCCCCATAACGCCTTCAGTCCCTCCTTGTTGTAGAGGTAGGCGAGCATCGTCGGTGTCAGGTCCTCTTCGAAGTCGGGAGGCCCGACCGCGACGCGCGACGCCGTGCCCAGTACGTGCAGCTTGATGCCATTCTCGTCCACGCGCAGGCTGGTGACGATACCATTGAACTGCTCCAGCCAGATCGGATCGCCGGGCTGCAGCGTCACGGTCTTGCCGATGTCCTGCATGCGCAAGGTGCCGCCGAGGATCGCGGAACGGAAGGGCAGGCGATCGTCGCGCCCGCTGCGCTCCCGCCCGAAGCCGAGCGCGGAGATCTTGATGTCCTCGGCCAGGACCAGGGGCGTCTCGCGTCCCGGCGGCGGCAAGCGCAGGCGCATGCGGTCGGTCGGTCGCCCGACGCGCGACGAGCGCGATCTCGACGGGTTCGCGCACGTTGATCGGCGGCAAGGTCGCCCCATCGGCGCCGATGATCCTGATCTCGCCGCCCGAATTGACGAGTTCGAGATCGAGCGACGCCTCGCCCTGCAGCATGAGATCCAGCCCCGCGGCAGGCTGGAGTCGGAGCTCGAGGCCGCCGCCGCTGCCGATGCGCAGTGTTTGCACCATGGCCTCGGACGCGATGATGGCCGTCAAGGGCGCGCGCATCACGCTGGTGTCGGCGTACGGCGCGACGTCGAGCTCCGGCACGCCATAGAGCCGCAGCGGCCCGGCGCCGGGCACGCGATAATCGAGTTCCGCGAGCTCGATGCGCTCGCCGATCCCGAGGGTGACCGCGCTGGTTTCGATCACCAGCACCACGCGATTGCTCGGCCAGCGCAACGTGATCGACAGCAGCAGCGCCAGGATCAGGACAGCGAGCAGCGCGAGCAGGCGCAAATCGCCGAGAACACGCGCCAGCGCCGCCTCGAGCGTGGGAAGCGCCATGTCTCGTGGCGTCTCAGCGCAGCGCCAGTTGGAAGCGCGATGTGCGCTCCCGCCCGCCGAGATCGAGATAGCGCAGCTCGAGCGTCGCGTCGGCGGCCGGCGCAAATCCCGGCAGGCCGATCTCCAGGCGATACCCCGACGGCACGGGCCCTTGCGCCGAGGCGACGGGCTGGAATTCCCCCGGCGCCGCGCCGCCGGCTGGCGTCAGACGCCAGCGCACATTCTGGATATCGCTGTCCGGGCGGAGGACGGCGATCGAGGCCTGTGGCGTCTGGTACTTCGCTGGATCGGTCGCGACCTGCACCGGCACGAAAATGCGCCGGCCGCCGCCCGCTTCGCGATAGGCGAGCAGGCCGAGATCGCTGGCCACGATCCGGTTCGGCTTGATCACCGCCACGAGCGGCAGCTGGAAACTACGACCCTCGGCGAGCGCGGCGTCGAGGCGATAATAGAGCCCGATCGGGATCCCCATGCCCTGCAGCTGCAGCCCGGCGCTCGCCGCGCGCGGCGCCTGGATGAACAGCGTGGGATCGCGCTCCGGCTCGTAGACGATGCGCCCGAAGGTGAGCGAGACGAGCTGCAGCCCGCCGCCGCTGACCGGTGAGATGTAGATGCCCTCGCAACGATCGCTGCCGCGCCGGAGCTGATAGCCGCCAGCACCCGGCGCGGGAGGCAGGCGTTCGCATTGCTGCGCGTAGGCCTCGCCGGCGCCGGCGATGAGCAGCAGGCTCGAAATTGCGACGACGCGAAATGCGTGCATGGCGGCCTCCGCTTCAGTCGTTTGACGCATGAAACAAAAGCGATCGCGCCAGTGTGCCACTACCGCCCTGGTTGCGCTACGCGCGACTCTTCCATGGGATCTTCATGGCGCGGCGGCGTCCCGCAGATCCCGCAAAGCGCGCCGGCCCCACCAGGAAAGCGGTCATGTCACCAGCTACAGAGCCGGACAACTTGACGCGGTACCAACAGCGAAGCGATCCGCGCCAAAGAAAAAGGCGCCGCCCCGGGGGGCAGCGCCTCTTCGCTTGGGCTAGGCGTCGCGGATCAGGCGGCGCGACGACGCCGTGCGAGGCCGAACCCGGCCAGCGCCGCGCCCAACAGCGCCAGCGATGCCGGCGCGGGCACCTCGCCCGGCGTCTGATGGAATTCGTTGGCGAAGCTGACGATGTCCGCATCCGAGAGGGTCGGGATGCGGAACAGGTCGAAGACGTAGAACGACGTGCCTGGCGTCACCGCGGCCTGGCCCGACGTGTTCAGGATCCTGATCAGATCGTCGTCGAAGAAATCGTC
>JANNTF010000191.1:0-3651 GCA_031403455.1 Alphaproteobacteria bacterium
GGGCGCCTATTACGCCGCGCTTGGCCTCAAGGGCGACGCTGGCGTGGCGGACATCGAGACGGCGTTCCAGGCCAAGAGCGGGGATTCCGCCGCTCAGGAAGCCTATGACACGCTGAAGGATCCGGTGAAGCGCAAGCTCTACGACTCTCTCGGTCACGATGAATTCGTCAGTCGCGTGAAGGGCTGACGCACCGCACTCGGTACCCGGACCGCCACCATGCTGTTCTTCGCTCGCTGGAAGACTTGGCTCATCAACGCGGTGTGTGCGTTGGGGATCCTGCTGTCGCTTCCGGCATTCGTACCGCGCGAGCAGATCGGTTTGCCCGCGTGGTTCCCGTGGCGACACGTGAATCTCGGGCTCGATCTGCGCGGTGGTTCTTATCTGCTGCTCGAAGTCGATATGCAGGCCGTGATTCGGGACCGCCTCACCAATCTGCGCGACTCAGTGGTGGTCAAGCTTCGCGGCACGGATATCCGCTACGCCGCGCCCGGCGTGCGCGGCCAGAGCGTGACCTTGCAATTGCGCGATCCAACGCAAGCGACCGAGGCCGTGCGGCTGCTGCGCGATCTGGCACAGCCCGTCCAGACCGGCGCGCTCGGGGGCACGGTGCCCGACCTTGATGTCACGTCGACCCCCGACGGGGTCGTCACGATGGCGCTGTCGGAAGTGGCGCTGCGCGACAAGGCCACCAAGACGATCGAACAATCGATGGAGATCGTCCGCCGTCGCCTGGACCCCGACGGGATCAAGGAATTGCAGATCGCGCGTCAGGGCAATGCGCGCATTCTCGTGCAGCAGCCCGGCATCGACGATCTCGAGAGCAGCAAGCGCCTGCTTGGCACGACCGCGAAGATGACATTCCACCTGCTCGATCAGACCGTCGATTGCAGCACGGGACGCGGACCTCCGGGGGTCAATTGCCTGCCGAGCGGCGACAGCCGCGACACCCAGCGGATCTATCCGGTTCGCGTGCGCGTCGAAGTCGATGGTGCGAATCTCACCGACGCGCGCGCCGGCAACAACTCGCAGAATGGCGAGTGGGTGGTGAATTTCACGTTCGATACGATCGGCGCGAAGCGTTTCGCCGACATCACACGCGTCAATGTGGGGCAGCCCTTCGCGGTGGTGCTCGACAACAAGGTCATCACGGCGCCCAACATCCGCGAGCCCATCACCGGCGGGCGCGGTCAGATCAGCGGCAATTTCAGCGCGGCCAGCGCCAACGAGCTCGCGGTCCTGCTGCGCGCCGGCGCCTTGCCTGCTCCCTTGTCGATCGTGGAAGAGCGCACGGTCGGGCCCGACCTTGGCGCCGATGCGATTCGCGCGGGCGTCATTTCCATCTTGGTCGGCGCCGTGCTGGTGCTGATCTTCATCGTTTGGTCCTACGGCCTGTTCGGCATGTTCGCCTGCATCGGCCTGGTCGCGAATCTGGCGTTGACCCTCGCCATCCTCAATCTGCTCGAGGCGACCCTCACGTTGCCGGGGATGGCCGGCGTCTTGCTCACGCTCGGCCTGTCCGTCGACGCCAACATCCTGATCAACGAGCGCATTCGCGAAGAAGTGAAGCTCGGCAAGACGCCGTTCGCCGCGATGGAATCGGGCTTCAAGCGCGCCTTCTCCACGATCGTGGACTCGAACCTCACGACGCTCATCAAGATGCTGCTGCTGTATGTGTTCGGCTCCGGGCCCGTGAGGGGCTTTGCCGTCACCATCACGTTCGGGATCATCACGTCGATGTTCACCGCGACGGTGGTGGTGCGCTGGCTGATGGTGACGTGGCTGCGTTGGCGCAAACGCACCACGCTGCCGGTCTGATCCGAGGGAACCTGCACATGCAACTCTTTCCCAGGCTGCGGCTCGTTCCCGATGCCACGCAAATCGCCTTCATGAAGGGCCGCCATGCGGGGCTCATCTTCTCGGCGGTCCTTTCCGTTCTTTCCATCATCCTGTTCTTCGTGCCGGGCCTGAACTACGGCATCGATTTCAAGGGCGGAGTCGTCATCGAGGCGCGCACGCCCCAGGCGGCGGATTTCGCGACATTGCGGCCGGCGATGGCGGGATTGAATCTGGGCCAGGTCGGTCTGCAGCAATTCGGCACGCCGCAGGATGTGCTGATCCGGCTGGAGCGGCAGCGCGCCGACACCGCCGAGCGGTGCCGCGCAAAACGTCCACCCGCCAACGACCAGGAACGCCTGGCGCGCGCGCGTCCGGTCACCGAGGAAGAGGCGCAGCAATGCGCGGTGGAGGAAGTTCGCGCCGGGCTCGAGAAACATCAGGCTGGCACGCAGGTCCGGCGCGTGGAAGCGGTCGGCGGATCGGTCAGCCGCGAACTCTTCTTCAACGGCATGCTCGCGCTCGGCCTCTCGCTGCTGGCCATGCTCGCGTATATCTGGTTTCGCTTCGAATGGCAGTTTGGTGTCGGTGCGGTGATCACGCTGGTGCTCGACATCACCAAAGTCGTCGGCTTCTACGTGCTCACCGGCTTTCAGTTCAACCTGACCGCCATCGCCGCGATCCTGACGATCATGGGCTACTCCATCAACGACAAGGTCGTGGTCTACGATCGGATGCGCGAGAATCTGCGCAAGTACAAATCGATGCCGTTGCGCCAATTGATCGATCTCTCGATCAACGAGACGCTGTCGCGCACCATCGGCACCTCGATGGCGACGTTCCTGGCGACCATTCCGCTGGCGCTGTTCGGCGGCGAGGCGCTGGAGGAATTCGCGATCACGATGCTGTTTGGCATCGTCCTGGCGACCTCGTCCTCGATCTTCATCGCCGCGCCGATCCTGTTGCTCCTTGGCCAGAATAAGCTGCGCCGCGGCTCGGCGGATGCGGTGGACGACAAGGCCATCGAGGCGAACGCGCCATCGCCGTCCTGAGTTCGATGGCGAGCGACCAGCGCAGCCCGCCCGCCCGCAAGATGATCGATCGGTATGGCGGGGGCGGGTTCTGGATCGCGGGTGAGAATTTCAAGGGATCGGTCTTCGTCGCCAGCACGATCGCGGTCGGGTGGATGGTGACGGATCCGGCCGAGCTGACACTCGACTCGTTCGCGCCGATTCTCGCCGCGGGCGTCACCTTCGACATCTTGCTGCTGGGCTGCGGTCCGCGGCGCGTCCAGCCCTCCGCCGCGTTGCATGCGGCATTGCGATCGCGAGGTGTCGTGCTCGAGCCGATGGATACCGGCGCCGCATGTCGCACGTTCAACGTCCTGACCAGCGAGGAGCGCCGCGTCGCGGCCGCGTTGATCGCGGTCTGAGGTTCCGCGGCCGAGCCTGAAAACGAAACGGGGCCCCGCAGGGCCCCGTCCGTCGTCGCGTGCTAACGCTCAGTAGATGTTCTGCGCGGCAACCATGAAATAGAGCATGGGCACCGATACCATCGTGTTGAAGCGGCTCGTCAGCATGGCGATGCGCGCGGCCGCCTTCTTCTGATCGGGGGTCGCGTCGACCATTCCCAGCGCCTTCTGCTGATTTGGCCAAATGATCATCCAGACATTGTAGGCCATGAGCAGGCCCAGCCACATGCCGATCCCGATCGCCAGCGCTTTGCCGCCGGCGCCTTTGCCGAGCAGCAGCGCGTCCATCACGTAGCCGTTCAGCGACGCGAGGAGGAGGCCGGTGACGACGGTGGCGAGTGCCGCC
>JANNTF010000192.1:0-5402 GCA_031403455.1 Alphaproteobacteria bacterium
GACATCATGGTCAACAACGCCGGCTATACGCATCGCAACCAGTCGATGATGAATGTCGCCGAGAGCGATTTCGATCGCATCTTCGACGTCAACGTGAAGGCGATCTACCTCGCGGCGCTGGAGGTCGTTCCGGTCTTTCGCAAACAGGGCGGCGGCGCGATCCTCAACACCGCCTCGACGGCAGGCCTGCGCCCGCGCCCCGGGCTCACGATCTACAACGCCTCGAAGGGCGCCGCGATCACGATGACCAAGTCGATGGCGGTCGAGTTCGCGCCCGATCGGATCCGCGTGAATTGCCTCTGCCCGGTCGCGGGCGAGACCGCGATGCTCGCCGATTTCATGGGCGGCGACACGCCGGAGAACCGCACCAAGTTCAAGGCCAGCGTCCCGCTCGGGCGGCTCTCGCTGCCCGAGGACATCGCCAACGCCGCGCTCTACCTGTGCTCGGACGAGGCGAATTTCATCACCGGCGTGGCCCTCGAGGTCGATGGCGGACGCTGCATCTGACCACGCCGCCGCTCCGGCCCAGGCGATCGGCCGACTGCTCGAGGCGTTCGCCGCCGGGTCGCGCGATGTCGATGCGGCGCGCCGACTTGCCCGGCTGCTCGCACGCTACCGCGTCGAGCCGGCGCCGCTGACAAGTGCGCCGCCATCACTTCAGGGCTGCGTGACCGCCAGCTGTCACCCTTCGATGACGCGATGCTGTTGGCGGTCCTACGACGCGGCATCTGTCAGAGCGCTGCGCTCGAGCGCATCCTGGTCGCGCTGCGCACGGCGCTGTTGACGCATGCCGCGCCGCTCCCGCGCGGCTGGATTGGGCTCGCCATCGCCCTCGCGCAGCAGGCCGTCAACAACGAGTACGCGTGGCCGGAATCCCCGCAAGAGGCCGCTGCCATCGCGCAGGCGATGCGCGCCTATGCCGCCACCAGCGACGTGCCCGAAGCGGAGCGATGCATCGCGCTCTGTCTCATGTATCGATCGCCGACCGAACTCGCTTCATGCGCCGATCTGCAGCGTTTGGCCGGCACCGAGATCGCAACCGCGCTGGTCGCTCTATTGCCCGACACGGAGGAACTCGCCGCGCGAGCAGCGATCCCGCGGCTCGCCACGCCCGTCGACCCGATCTCGCTCGGCGTGCAGCGTCAATACGAGGAGAATCCCTACCCGCGATGGCTCGATCTCAATCCGCCACATCAGGGAGAGCGACGCGGATCGCTGATGACGCATTGCGCCGATGCGCAGCGCAGCCGTTTCGCCGGTCCGCTCGAAATCCTGATCGCCGGCTGCGGCACCGGACGCCAGGCGATCGTCGCGGCGCTCGGCTACGGACCCGACGCGCGTGTTCTGGCGATCGATCTCAGCGCCGCCAGCCTCGCTTATGCGGCGCGCCAGGCGCAGCGCATCGGCTGCGCCGGGCTCGAATTCCTGCAAGCCGACATTCTCGACCTCGGTCGGCTCGATCGCCGTTTCGACGTCATCGAGGCCAGCGGCGTGCTGCACCACCTCGCCGATCCGATGGCGGGGTGGCGGAGGCTCGCCGATCGGCTCCGCCCGGGCGGATTGATGCAGGTCTCGCTCTACAGCGCACGCGCGCGCCACGACGTCGTCGCCGCACGGCGGGCGATCGCCGAGCACGGCCTGCAGCCGACGCGCGAAGGCATCCAGGCATTCCGGCGTCTGGTCATCGAGGCCCCGGACGACGCCGCGGATTGGCGCGTCAGTCTGCGTCGCTTCGGCGACATGTTCACGACGAGCGGCACGCGCGACCTGGTCTTCCATGTCCAGGAGCATCGCTTCACGCCGCGCGCGATCGCCGCCGCGCTCGACGCGCTGGGTCTCGACTTCGCGGGTCTCGATGTGGCGCCGCCGGTGCTCGCAGCCTATCGTCGGTGCTTTCCCGACGACGCGCAGGCGCGCGATCTCGACTGCTGGGACCGGTTCGAAGCCGAGCATCCGAATGCGTTCGCCGGCATAATCACGCTGTGGTGCAGCCGCGCCGGCTGAGAGATGACCCCGAGAGGTGACGATGTCCGAATCCCTGCGCGCGACCCTTGCAACGGCGCTCGAACGCCGCTTCGGCGATGCCGACGGCGTGGCATCCAGCGCTCCCCATCACGGCCTGCCGACGCTTTCCGCACTCGCCGCACATCGCGTGATCCGCGCCTATACCGATCGAGCGGTCGACCCGAAGCTGGTCGAGCTGCTCTGCGGCGTCGCGCTCTCGGCGCCGAGCAAGAGCGACATGCAGGCGCGCGACCTCGTGGTCGTGACCGAACCCGCGATGCGCACGAAGCTCGTGGAGCTCTGCGGCGGGGATCCCTGGATGGGGACCGCGCCGGTCTGGATCGTCGCTTGCGGCAATCATCGCCGGCAGCGCCAGATCCATGACTGGCGCGGACCGCAATTCGTCAACGACCATCTCGACGCATTCTTCAACGCGAGCGTCGATTCGGCGATCGTGCTCGCCTGGTTCATCGCCGCCGCCGAGGCCGCCGGCCTGGGCTGCTGCCCGATCAGCCAGATCCGCAACTTCCCGCGCGAGGTGACCGCCCTGCTGCGGCTGCCCGAGCGCGTCTTCCCCGTCGCCGGCCTCACTTTGGGCTGGCCCGAGAATGACGGCGTGTTGAGCCCGCGTCTGCCGCTCGCCGCGACCGTGCATCACGAGCGTTTCGACGATACGCGCTCGCGCGAACTCGTCGACGGCTACGACCGCCGCCGCCACGCGATGATGCCCTATCGCCGCCAGCGCGACGCCGCACGCTTCGGCGAGGCCGCGTTCTATGGCTGGTCCGAAGACAAAGCGCGCCAATACGCCGACCCGCAGCGCACCGATTTCGGCGCCTATGTCCGCGCGCAGGGCTTCAAGCTGGATTGATCGGGGTGGCGTCAGGTAGCACCACCCTGGCGCGCTGCGCGCGCCTGTCCCTCCTCGGGTCGAGGAGGGACGACTAGGAAATGCCGGTCGTGAACTCGGATACGCGCGCCGGCGCATCGGCCTTCCGGGTCCGATCCCGAAAATTTGATCGCGAATCTTCCACGCGCGGCCGGAGAGCCGTCCATACAGGGACGTCGTCGCAAGGGGCTCGCGCATATGCCTGAGGCGTGAGCCGAAGCGGCGGCGACGCATGTAAGGGGCCGCCAGCGAGGCGAAACCTTCACGGCGCCGGGAATACTTCATGAGGACTTGGGGATAACGCATTCCTAGCATCGGTTTTTCGGACTCGACGTCTCGAGTTCGTCGCGCAAGCGAACCATCCTGCCAGGAGAGCCCTCATGCTCCATCGCCTTTCCACGCTCATACGCCTTGCAAGCGGCGCTGCCGCACTCGCGTTCTGCACCACCGCGGGCGCCATGCCGGTCGTGGTGACGGTCACAGTCGAGAACCTCGCGCCGGCCAACAGCATCAGCTTCGCGCCCCTGCGCTTGGGCTTCGGCAACGGCACGTTCGACGCCTTCAACACGGGCGAGACCGCCACGGCACCGATCATCTCGGTGGCCGAAGGGGGCAGCGGCTCGGCTTGGTTCCCGGCATTTGCGGCCGCGGAGCCGAATGCGGTTCTCGGCTCGGTCGGCGGCGCATTGCTGCCTGGAGCGACGGCGAGCAACAGCTTCGTGGTGGACAGCTCGGTCAACCGGTTCTTCACCTTCGGATCGATGGTGATCCCGAGCAACGACCTGTTCATCGGCAACGATTCGCCCACCGCATTTCAGCTGCTGGACGTGAACGGAAATCTGCTCATCACCTCGATCGGACAGACCGGGGCCGCCATCTGGGACGCCGGCTCCGAGGCGGCCGATCCGGCGAATGCGGCGTTCGTCCAGGGCGGCAACAATTCCGCACGCACGCCGCAGAACGGCGTGGTCTCGTTCAGCTTCGCCGAACTCACGAGCTTCGACGGCGTGACCACGGCCGCGGGTTACGTCTACGACAACGATCTCCTGACCGCCGGCACCGGCATCTATCGCATCTCCTTCGCGGTCAGCGACGTGCCCGAGCCGAGCACCTTCTTTCTCATGACCGCCGGCCTGTTGGCGATCGGGTGGACCACAAGGCGGCGGCGCGCAGAGCCCGCCCTGCCTGGCTTGGCTTCGATCTGAGGTCAACCGTCGGCAGTCGCGTTCGAATCGAGAGCCGGCGTCGGGGATCTGCGACGCCGGAATTTCGATGAACGAACATCTGCTCCTGGTCGAGGACGACGATGCGATCGCCGACGCATTGCGCCTTCATCTGGAGGAAGCGGGCTATCGCCTGCATCGTGAATCGGACGGCCGGCGTGCGATCGCCGCCATCGACCGACAACTCTGGGATTTGGTGCTGCTGGACTTGATGCTGCCCGGCGCCGATGGCTGGGATGTGTGCCGCCATTTGCGGGCGCGGCATGCGGACGTGCCGGTCATCATGCTCAGCGCGCGTTCGGCCGAAGCGCACCGTGTGCTGGGGCTGGAACTCGGCGCCGACGACTACCTGGCCAAGCCCTTCTCGATGCTCGAACTCGTGGCCCGCGTGCGCGCCCTGCTGCGCCGCATCGAGCAGCTGCGCGCCCCTCCGGCCGCGGCGTCGGAGCTGCGATTCGGTCCGTTCCGACTCGACACGACACGGCGTGAACTGGTGCGCGGCGACGATGCGGTGCCGCTGGCCTTGCGCGAGTTCGACCTTCTCCACTTCCTGGTTCGACATCCCGGTCGGACATTCAGCCGCGGCGAGCTGCTGCAGCGTGTCTGGGGCGCGGGCTTCGACGGTTATGAACACACGGTCAATTCCCACATCAATCGCCTGCGCACCAAGATCGAGGACGATCCGCGCGACCCGCGTCGCATCGTCACCGTCTGGGGCGTCGGCTATCGTTTCGCGGAGACGGGGCCGTGACCGGCGGCCGTTCGTTCACCACCCGTCTGACGCTGGCACTGGCCGTGCTGCTGCTGGTCTATGGCGTCTTCGTCGCGGGCCTGGGACGCCATGTCGCGGCGGAGCACGAACAGGAGTCACTGCAGCGCCTGTCGCACGGGCTGGCGCGACACATCGTGGGACACTGGCCCGAGATCGCCGCCTCTGATCCCGATCAAGCCGACATCGAAGCACGCAAAGCCCTGCTTGCGATGCTGATGGTCGTGAATCCGGGGGTCCAAGTCTATCTGCTCGACGTCGACGGCCGCGTGAGCGCCTATATCGGCGAACCCGGCATGGTGCGTCAGGACCGCGTGGATCTGGCGCCGATACGGGAATTCCTCGCCGGCGCAGCTTTGCCGCTGCGCGGTACCGACCCGATGGGCTCGGGCGTGCCGCGCATCTTCAGCGCGGCGATGTTCCCGCCGCGCGCCGGCGACGCGCGCCCACCTGGCTATCTCTATGTCGTGCTCGACGGCCAGGCCCATGACCAGGTGGCCGGGCAGTTGAGCGCGCG
>JANNTF010000193.1:0-2054 GCA_031403455.1 Alphaproteobacteria bacterium
TTGATAAGCGCGACCAGATCGCGGGCGAGCCGGCTGAGGGTCGGGCTGGGCCGCAGCACCAGGCCATCGACATCGGCGATCGCTCCTCGAGTGCGCGGCGGGTCCGTTGGCTCATGGCCCCGGAGACCGCGCCGATGCGCCGGGCCGTGGGCAGGATCTCGCGCATGTACTCGACCTGCTTGGCCGCGATCTCGTCCGACATCACCGCAAAGCCGGTCATGTTGCCGCCCGGGCGCGACAGGCTCGCCGCAAAGCCGAATTGCACCGGATCGATGCCGGCAACCGCGACGATCGGGATCGTGCGCCTGACGGCCTGCATCGCAATGGCGGCAGCCTGTCCATCGGCGACGACGATTTCAGCGCCGTCGCGGGCGATCGCCTGGGCGAGCTCCGGCAGCCGCCCGGCGCCGCCGCTGAGATGAAATGCCAGCGTCACGTCGCGGCCTTCGACATGACCAAGCTCCGCCAGCCGCGTGCGAAACGCCGTGAAGGCCGAGCGCTGCTCGATCGTCCCCGTAGCCAGGACCGCGACGCGCGCCATCCGCCGCGCCTGCGCCCGCGCCTGCGACGGCAGGAACAGCGCGCTCGCCCCGGCGCCACCGGTCAGGATCGCGCGTCGCTTCATTCGATCACCTCGTCGGCGCGGGAGAGCAGCGCGGGCGGGAGCGTCAGGCCGAGTGCGCGCGCGCCGCGCAGGTTGATCACCAGTTCGAAACGCGCGGGCTGCTCGACCGGTAACTCGGCCGGGTTGGCGCCGCGCAGGATACGGTCGACGAAACTCGCGCTGCGGCGGTAGAGATCCTCCCAGATCGGACCGTAGCTGAGCAGCGTGCCGCCACCGCGCTGCAGGTAGCTGCGGGTGTGGTGGATGCTGGGCAGGCGGTGTCGCAGCGCCGCGGCGGCGATGTCTGCCGAGAAGAACGCCGCGACCCCGTCGGACAGCACCAGCATCGCGCCGGCACCGTTGCGCGCCGAGGTCGCGAACGCCTCGTCGATGCCATCCGGGAAGGCGAGCGGATGCGGATCGATCTCGAGGCCGACGGCGCGCGCACCCTCCTCGGTGTTGCGGCGCTGCAGCGTGTAGGCCTTGTTGCCGGCGTTCCATATCACGCCGATCCGCTTCAGCCCCGGCAGCGCCTCCTTCATCAGCTCGAGCCGTTTGCCGGCGAGCTCCGAGGCGAGCGAGACCATGCCGGTGACGTTGCCGCCGGGCTGGGCGAGGCTCTTGATCAGCCCGACCTCGACCGGGTCCTGGCCGTTGATCATCACGATCGGGATCCGCGCGGTCGACGCCTGCGCGGCCAGTGCGGCGGGTGTGCTCGAGGCGGCGACGATCACGTCGGGACCGAGTGCAACCAGCGCGGCGGCGAGTTCCGGCAGCCGCTCGGAGCGCCCATCGGCGGCGCGGGTCTCGAACACGAGGTTGCGGCCCTCGACCCAGCCGAGCTCGCGCAACGCCTCGTCGAACACGCGGTCGAAAAACCCGCGCACGGCGGGCCCTTCCTTGAGCATGCCGACCAGCGCCGGTTTGACGCGGACCGCGGGCGGGTTCTGCGCACGCGCCGCGGCGGTCAGGCCGGCGGCGCCAAGAGCGAGCGCGAAGGGTCGTCGCGCGATCACTCGATCACCTCGTCGGCGCGGTTGACCAGCGCCGAGGGCAGCTCGAGGGCGAGCGTCTTGGCGGTCTTGAGATTGACGGCGAGTTCGAAGATCGAGGGCTGCTCGATCGGGATCTCGCCCGGCGCGGTGCCGCGGAAGATGCCGGCGATCTGAGCCGCGTTTCGCCGGCGCAGCGCGGCCGGTTCCGGTCCGTAGCCCATGAGGCAGCCGTCGCGCGCGTTCCTCGCCCATTCGCAGATCGTCGGCAGTCGCGCCTCGAGCGCGAGCGCCGCGAGGGCCTTCATGTCGTTGTTGAACAGCGGCGTCGCGGTGATCACCAACGCCTCGGCGCCCGCCGCACGCATGGCGGCGAAGGCAGCCGGGTAGTCGGCTGCCGTGGCGACACTGAACACGAGCAGCTCGATGGCGGCGCTCGTCGCCACGACGCGCATGTC
>JANNTF010000194.1:0-6685 GCA_031403455.1 Alphaproteobacteria bacterium
CTCGGCGGGCCGCGCCAGCGCATGATCGCGATGATGATCCAGTTCCATCTCCAGGAGCAGCTCGACTGGGGCATGGCCGCGGCGCTCGCGATCGTGCTGCTGGCGATGACGCTGGCGTTGTTCTGGCTGTTCCAGCGTCGCTTCGGACTCGACCGCCTCTGGGGCGGAGTCGCCGGCGGCGGCAGCCTGGTCGACACGATCGGGTCGGGCGGCGTCTATCGGCGCTCGCATGGCGGGCGCCTCGCGCTGGTCGCCGGCGCGCTGGTCGGCGTGTTCCTGCTGGCGCCGATCGTGATGGTGTTTCCGTTGAGCCTGAGCCGCTCGCCTTTCCTCGTCTTCCCACCACCGTCCTACAGCCTGCGCTGGTTCGAGGGCATGCTGCGCGATCCGAAATGGCTCGAGGCAGTCGTCAACTCGCTCGCGGTCGCGGCGCTCGCGGTGCCGCTCGCGACCGTGGCGGGAACCCTCGCGGCGCTGGGCTGCCGACGGCTCACGCCCACGCTGCGTGCGCTGATCGAGTCCGCGATGCTGCTGCCGGCGATCGTGCCGCATATCTCGGTCGCGGTGGCGCTCTACTATCTCTACGCGACGCTCGGCCTGGTCGGCGGACGGTTCGGACTCGCGCTCGGCCACGCGATGCTGGCGCTGCCCTTCGCCTTCCTGACGGTGCGCGCGAGTCTGCGCAGCTTCGATCCCAATCTCGAGCTTGCCGCGGCGAGTCTGGGCGCATCTTCCGCGCTCGCGTTCCGGCGCGTCGTGCTGCCGCAGATCGCGCCGGGCATCGCGGCGGGCGCGGTGTTCGCCTTCGTCTCGTCCTTCGACGAGGTGATCCTCGCGATCTTCCTCACCGACATCTCCTCGCGCACGCTGCCGAAGCTGATGTACGAGGGCGTCGCGCATGAGATCGATCCGACGGTCTCGGCCGTCGCCGTCGTGCTCATCCTCGCCTCGGCGATTCCGCTGCTCGTCTCGATGCTCCGGCCACGCAGGCGCATGGCATGATCAGCGGCCGCGAAGTGAGGCTCGAGTCGGTCGTCAAGAGCTACGGCGCGACCCATGCCGTCGCGGGCGTCGATGCGGTCATCGCGCCGGGCGAGTTCTGCACGCTGCTCGGGCCGTCTGGTTCAGGCAAGACGACTCTGCTCAAGCTGATCGCCGGATTCGAGAGTCCCAGCGCGGGCCGCGTGCGGATCGGCGGCCGCGACATGGCGGACGTGCCGGTCGCCAAGCGCGACATCGGCATGGTGTTCCAGAACTACGCGCTGTTTCCGAACATGACCGTGCAGGAGAACGTCGCCTTCCCACTCGAGGCGCGCGGCATCGCGCGCGCCGAGGCGGCGCGGCGCATCGGCGAGGCGCTCGGTCTGGTCGAGATGGACGGCTACGCAGCGCGCTATCCGCGCGAACTCTCGGGCGGCCAGCAGCAGCGCGTGGCGCTGGCGCGCGCGCTGGTCTTCGATCCGGTGATCCTGCTGATGGACGAGCCGCTCGGCGCGCTCGACAAGAATCTGCGCGAGGCGATCCAGCTCGAACTCAAGCTGCTGCATCGCCGCCTCGGCGTGACGATCGTCTATGTGACGCATGATCAGGGGGAAGCGCTGTTCCTGTCCGACCGCATCATCGTGCTCGAGCGCGGCGCGGTCGCCCAAGCCGGCGCGCCGCAGGAACTCTATCGCCGGCCGGCGAACCGCTTCGTCGCGACGTTCCTGGGCGATTGCAATCTGCTGCCGGGGATTCTGCGGCGCGATGCGCGAGTCGCGCTCGACGCTGGACCTGTCTTGCAGTTCGCCGACCTCCCGCCGCTCGCCGATGGAGCAGCGGTCGTGGTGGCGACGCGGCCCGAACATCTGCTGCTCGCGACATCGCCCGCGCAGGACAGTTTCCCCGCTACGATCCGCGAGACGATCTTCCTCGGCAATGCCTGGAAATTCGTGCTCGAGATCGGCGCGACGAGATGCTTCGCGCTGCTCCCCGACGCGCCGAGTTCCGACGCACTCACGCCGGGAATGACCGTGCACGTGCGCATCGACGCCGCGCGCGCGAGCGTGTTTGCGGCGGGGTGAGCGGAGCGCCGTGGAGTCACCACCCTGGCGCGCTGCGCGCGCCTGTCCCTCCTCGAGGTGAGGAGGGACGACAAGACAATCATCGTCGTCCCTCCTCGACTTGAGGAGGGACAGGCCGCGAAGCGGCCAGGGTGGTGAGGCGATTGAGCGCCTAGTCAAACCCCGCGGTCCCGCCGCTCCACGGTTCGGCGGCGGCTTCCCAGGCATCGCCGTCGGCGCGCCAGAGCATCGAGCAGCGGCCGAGGCCGCCGCCGAGTTCGCGCGGGTCGAGCACGCGCAGGGCGTGGCCCATCGCTTCCAGCTCGGCGCGTGTCTGCGGTGTGATCCGGCTGTCGAGATCGATGCCCGCGCCTTCGCTGTGAACGCGCGGATGCTCGACCGCCGCCTGCGCATTCATGCCGTGATCGACGATCGCCAGCAGAGGATTGAGCACGGCCGCCTGGATGCGATAGCCGCCCGAACCGACGATCGCACCGAGCGCGCGCGCGCCGTCGAGCGCGATGAGCACCGGCGCGGCGTAGAGCGGCATGCGCCCCGGCCCGACCGAGTTGGGCTTGCCGGGCTGCGGATCGAACCACTGCATTGCATTGCCGAGGATGATCCCGGTCTCGGGCACCATCACCAATGAGCCGAAGGCGCTGCCGAGGCTGGTGATCAGCGCGGCGACATTGCCGTCGCGATCGGCGGCGCAGATCTGAGTCGTGCCGATGAAGGGCGGCGCCTGCGGCTCGCTCGCCTGCGTGAAATTGTCGACGAAAGCCTGGCCCATCGCCGTCGCGATCAGGTGGTAGCGCCGCGCGCTCCCGGGATCGAGCGCGCCGAGGTCGGAGCGCTCGAGCAAATCGAGAGCCTGTGAAGCGATCTGATCGCCGCAGGTCACGTAAGCGATCGAGCGATACCGGTAGCGCGGCTGCTCGAAGACATGCGGCCGGTAGCCGGCGAGATCGGCTTGGGTGAGCAGCCCGTGATTCGCCCGCATCTCCTGCGCGATCGCCGCCGCGATCGGCCCGTCATAGAAGGCGCGCGCGCCGTCTCGAGCGATCCGCTTCAGCGTCGTGGCGAGCGCGGTGGCGTCGAGATCCCGCGCGCCGCTCTGCCAGCTCGGCGGACGCAGCGGCAGCCCGTCCTCGAGCAGGAGCGCCGCGGTCAGCGGATAGAGCCGGATCTCCGCCGCGCGCTGCGCGATCTGCGCCGCCATGCGCTGGTCGACCGTGATGCCCGCTTCGGCGATCGCGATCGCGGGCGCCATCAGCTCGGCCAGCTTGCGCGTGGCGAAATGCTCATGCGCCGCGCAGAGTCCCGCGATGGCGCCGGGAATCCCCACCGCGAGATGGCCGGTCGTGTTGATCAGCCCGTTGCTGCCCGCGTTAGATCGGGCGAGTGCGGCCTGATACATCTCAGGCGTCGCCTGGGCCGGCGCGCGGATGAAATGATCGATGCCGAGCGTGCGGCCCGAGCGTGCGAGATGGATCGACATCCGGCCATGGCCGCCGATGCCGCATTGCGCGGGCTCGAGCACGAAGGAGGCGAAGGCCGCGGCGATCACCGCGTCGACGGCATTGCCGCCGGCGATCAGAACGCGGCAGCCGATCTCCGCGGCGAGCGGATGGCCACAGGCGACCACACCGCCCGCGGCGACGAGGCGCGACCGCATGAGCGAAACGCTGCTGGTGCGCATGAAGCTCACCAGCCGCCGGCCGCCGCACCCCAGCTCGGACCGGCGCCTGCGGTGAGGAGGCCGGTCTTGCGATCGCGCGCGACGGCGCAGACGCGGCCATAGGCGTTGAGGCCGGGATCCTCGGTCTGGGTCACCACATCATGTCCCATCGATGCGAGCACCGAGCGGATCTCCGGCGCGATGCGGCCATCGACATAGGTCTGCTGGCCCTGGCAATGCACGCGCGGCGCGTCGATCGCGGCTTGGACGTCGTGACCGAAATCCAGGTGATGCACGAGAGCGTGCAGCACGCCCGATGTGATGCGATAGCCGCCGGAGCCGGCGGCGGCGAAGCAGGATCCGTCGGCGGTCGCCGCGACCAGCGCGGGCGCCGCGAAGATCGGCATCTTGCCCGGCTTGATCGAATTGGCCTGATCAGGCCGCGGGTCGAAATTCTGCATCGAGTTGTTGAGGAAGATTCCTGTGCCCGGCACCAGCACGAGCGAGCCGAAGCTGCTGGTCAGGCTGGTGATCAGCGACGCGACATTGCCGTCGCGATCTGCGGCGACCATCTGGCTCGTGCCGTCGAGCTTGGCGATGCCGGGCCGCGGATCGATCGTCGTGCGGCTCGGAAACGCCGCATCGAATGGCCAGGGATCGGCCGCCGCGACCGGCCGGGCGAGCGCGTGATCGAGCGCGATCATGCGCGCGCGCACGGCGGCGAATTCCGGACTCGCGAGTCCGGCGATCGGGCTCGGCTCGAAATCCGGATCGCCGTAATGCGCCATGCTGTCGACGAAGCCGCAGGCGAGGGCCTCGGCCATCACATGGCGATAGGCTGCCGAGTCCATGCCGAGCTTTGCGAGATCGAAGCAGCCGAGAATATTCAGCGCCTCGTAGCCGACCTGATCGAAGCAGGTGACATAGGCATGGTCGCGATAGCGCAGCGGTTGCTCGCGCAGGATCCGCGGCCGATAGGAGGCGAGGTCGGCGGCGGTCAGAATGCCGCCATGCGCCGCGCATTCCCGCTCGATCGCCGCCGCGACCGGGCCGTCACAGAAGCCGGCCGATCCGTGCTCGGCGATGCGTCGCAGAGTCGTCGCGAGCTCGCTGCAATCCAGCCGATCGCCGCCGCCGAGCTGTCCCGGCAGCTTCGGGAGCTGACCATCGCGCAGCAACATCGCGGCGGTCTGCGGCAAGGCGCGGATGTCGTCGAGCATCGGCGCGATCACGAGCAGCAGCGTCCAGCTCATCGGCAAGCCGCTTTGCGCGGCGGCGATCGCCGGCTCCACCACTTGCGGGAGCTTCAGCCGACCGAACATCTCCTGCGCCAAGCAGAGTCCCGCAACGGCTCCAGGAATCGCGGGCGCCAGATGCCCGCGCTCGGCCTTCATCCCGATCGTGTGCGGGAAGCCGTAATACTTGAACGGCTTGGCGTGATCGATCGCGAACATGTCCGGCCGCGCGGCGGCCGGCGCGCGCACGTAGTGATCGATCGAGATCATCTCGCCGGTCGCACCGAGCCGCACCGAGAGATGGCCATAGCCGCCGATGCCGCAGGAGGCGGGCTCGACCACGAAGCCCGTGAAGGCGGCGGCGACCAGCGCGTCGATCGCATTGCCGCCGGCGCGCATCATGGCAAGGCCGGCTTCGACTTCGAGCGGATGGCCGCCGGCGACGACGCCCCGCTCGGCGGTGATCGGGCTTCGTTTCGTGAGACGGGCGTTCATTCAAGCCTCTCTAGCCGATTGCGCGACGGCGGCGAGCGCGTGCAGCGGGATGTGGCACGCGATCCGCAAGCCTGCTGACGTGACCTGCTCCGGCGGCGCGGTCTGCGCGCAAATCTCCCCGAGCTTGCGGTGGCAGCGCGTGTGGAACGGGCATCCCGTCGGCGGATCGATCGCGCTCGGCAGCTCGCCGTCGAGGCGGATTCGCGCTCGCGCGGCACGCGGATCCACGCTCGGCACCGCCGAGAGCAACGCCTCGGTATAGGGATGATACGGCGGCGCGAAGACCTGGCCGACGCTGCCGGCCTCCATGACGCGGCCGAGATACATGACCACCACGTCGTCGGCGATGTGATGCACGAGGCCGAGATCATGGCTGATCAGGATCAGGGTCGTGCCGTGCCGGCGCTGCACGTCGAGCAGCAATTCGATGATCGCGGCGCGCACCGACACGTCGAGCGACGAGACCGGCTCGTCGGCGATCACGATCGACGGTTCGCCGGCATAGGCGCGCGCGATGCCGACGCGCTGGCGCTGGCCGCCGGAGAGCTGGCGCGGTTTGCGGCGCGCATGCTCGGGGCCGAGGCGAATCAGCCCGAGCAGCCGATCGGTCTCGGCCCGGATCGCCCGGCGGCCGCGCGCGACACCGAGCTTCTTGACCACGCGCGCGATCTGCCGGCCGATCGAATAGCTCGGATTGAGTGTCTCCTCGGGATTCTGGAAGATCATCTGCAGCCGGCGCAGCATGTCGCGCGAGCGACGCTCGACGGGCAGCGTCGCCACATCGATGTCGCCGATCGTCAGGCGGCCGGATGTCGCGGTCTCCAGTCCGGTGAGGAGTTTGGCGAAGGTCGATTTGCCGCAGCCGGATTCGCCCACGATCGCCAGCGTCCGCTTCTCGCGCACGGAGAAGCTCAGCTCGGCATTGGCGGTGATCGTCTTGGCGGCGCGGCGCCGCAGCAGCGCGAACAGGCTGCGATCATCGATCGTGTAGCGCTTGGTGAGATTGGCGACATCGACCGCGATCATGTCCGTGTCTTCGGCTTGCGCGGCGTGCGGCGTCGCTTCGATCGCGGGAGGATCGATCTCGCGCCAGCGCACGCAGCGCGCCCGGTGCGCCTCGTCATCGCGATCGAGCGCGATGTGGCCTTGGTCGCAGAGCCCCGGCTTGAAATGCGCACAGCGTGGACCGAAGCCGCAGCCGGGCGGGCGCAATGCCGGCGACGCGACGCTGCCCG